>NZ_JBEXXN010000033.1:0-78703 GCF_040630445.1 Streptomyces sp. NPDC005805 | reverse complement strand
AGACACACATGACGGTGATCTTCGCGAACTCTCAGACCGCGAAGATCACCACCGTCGACTACAAGCAGCAGTTGATCAATTACCCAACACTTTCTGAGCCTGCGGCCTGCCACACCCGAGCCGGGGGCCCGGAGCGCCGTCCGGGGTGTGATCCGCGCGGCGCTTCGGGGTGCGCACTGGACGACATACCGACTGGTCGGTCATCATGGTCACGGCCCGGGACCGACCACCCGGCCCGCCGACCAGACCGCCCCCGGAGGTGCGCACCATGAGCCCAGCCCCACAGGGCCTCGACCCCGACACGCTGCGCGAGTATCTCAACCGCGTACGCCCCGGGCTGGTGAACGGCCCCCTCGACGCGACGATCGTGCAGGGCGGCCGCTCGAACCTCACCTACCTCGTCACCGACGGCACCGGCCGCTGGGTCGTCCGGCGGCCCCCGCTCGGGCATGTCCTCGCCACCGCGCACGACATGAAGCGCGAGCACCGGGTCATCAGCGCGCTCGCCCCCACCGCCGTGCCGGTGCCCGAGCCGGTGCTGCTCTGCGAGGACGAGTCGGTGATCGGGGCGCCGTTCTACGTCATGGAGTACGTCGAGGGCACCCCGTACCGCACGGCCGAGCAGCTCGCCCCGCTCGGGCCGGAGCGGACCCGGGGCGCGGTGCTCTCCCTCGTCGACACCCTGGTCGATCTGCACGCCGTCGACCCGGAGTCGGTCGGGCTCGGCGACTTCGGGCGGCCCGAGGGCTTCCTCGACCGGCAACTGCGGCGCTGGGGGAAGCAGTTGGCCGCCTCGCGCGGACGCGAACTGGCGGGCGTGGACGAACTGCACGCCGCCCTGGGGCGGGAGCTGCCCGTCTCCCCGGCGCCGACCGTGGTGCACGGGGACTACCGGCTGGACAACGTCCTGATCGGCGAGGACGACCGCATCCGCGCCGTACTCGACTGGGAGATGTCCACCCTGGGCGACCCGCTGACCGACCTCGGGCTGCTGGTGATGTACAGCAGGCCGCTGAAGCTCGCGGGCTCCCCCATCAGCACCACCGCGGGCGCCGCCGGGCACCCCGACCCCACCGAGCTGATCGCCCGGTACGCGGAGCGCTCGGGCCGGGACACCTCGGCCATCTCCTGGTACACGGCCTTCGCCTGGTTCAAGCTCGCCGTGATCCTGGAGGGCATCCACTACCGGTACACCCTGGGCCAGACCGTCGGGCCCGGCTTCGACCGGATCGGCGACCTCGTCCCCGTCTTCATCGAGCACGGTCTCACCACCCTTCAGGAAGGCTGAGCAGCCATGGACTTCGCATTCGACGCCCGCACGGAGGAGCTGCGCGCCCGGCTGCTCGCCTTCATGGACGAGTACGTGTACCCGGCGGAGGAGGTCGAGCGGGAGCAGCGTGCCGCGCTCGCCTCGCCGTGGGACACCCCGGCGGTCATCGAGGAGCTGAAGGCCGAGGCCCGCCGCCAGGGCCTGTGGAACCTCTTCCTGCCGGACGCGGAGCACGGGGCCGGGCTCACCAACCTCCAGTACGCGCCGCTCGCCGAGATCACCGGCCGCAGCCCGCACCTCGCGCCGACCGCCCTCAACTGCGCGGCCCCGGACACCGGGAACATGGAGGTGCTGGCCCAGTTCGGCGACGACCAGCAGAAGAAGCGCTGGCTGGAGCCCCTGCTCGCCGGGGAGATCCGCTCGGCCTTCGCGATGACCGAGCCCGAGGTCGCCTCCTCCGACGCGACGAACGTGCGCACCCGGATCGACCGCGACGGCGACGAGTGCGTGGTCAACGGCCGCAAGTGGTACATCTCCGGGGCGATGAACCCGCGCTGCGAGATCTTCATCGTGATGGGCAAGACCGACCCGGAGGGCGACGACATCCGCCGCCAGCAGTCGATGATCCTGGTGCCCCGGGACACCCCGGGGGTCGAGATCCGCCGGGCCATGCAGGTGTACGGCTTCGAGGACCACTCCCACGGCGGCCACGCCGAGGTGGTGTTCACGGACGCCCGGGTCCCGGCGACGAACCTGATCGGGGAGCCGGGCAGCGGATTCGCGATCGCGCAGGCCCGGCTGGGGCCGGGCCGCATCCACCACTGCATGCGGCTGATCGGTATGGCCGAGCGGGCGATCGAGCTGATGTGCCGCCGGGCCGTCTCCCGTGAGGCGTTCGGCAAGGCGCTGGCCCAGCAGGGCGTGGTGCAGAACTGGATCGCGGACGCGCGGGTGACGGTGGAGCAGCTGCGGCTGCTGGTGCTGAAGACCGCGTGGCTGATGGACACGGTGGGCAACAAGGGCGCGCACACCGAGATCCAGGCCATCAAGATCGCGACCCCGCGCGCGGTGGTGGACATCATCGACAAGGCGGTGCAGGTGCACGGCGCGGGCGGGGTGAGCCAGGACTTCCCGCTGGCGGACCTGTGGGCGGGGGCGCGGACCCTGCGGCTGGCGGACGGCCCGGACGAGGTGCACCAGCGCTCGCTGGCCCGGCGGGAGCTGAAGCAGTACCTGTAGACGGGTCGAGTGTGCGGTGGCGGGGCCCGGGTTCGCCCGGGCCCCGTCCGCGTCACAGGACGGCCATACCCAGGGGGCGTTCACCCGCCGGCACCCGGGTGACCTCACCGGTCCCCGTGTCGACGACGCTGACGCCGTTCCAGTGGCCGTCCCGGGTGAAGCCGCCCGAGACATAGGCGGTGCGGCCGTCGCCGGACAGCATGACGTCCTCGTGCGGCCCCTCCAGCGGAATCACGCGCTCCGTGCCGTCGGGGGCGCGCACGGTCAGGGACGGGCCGGTGTCCTCGGCGGGGTCGATCGGGCCGGTGCCGACGACGAGGAGGGTGCCGTCCTCCGCGACGGCGACCCCGTGCTGGTGCGTGTTGGCGGTCATCGGCTCGACGCGCACCCGTCCGCTGTCCGGGTCGACCACGGCCAGCCGCTCGCCCTCGAAGGGGAGGAGCAGGGCGCCGTCGGCGGGGCGGACGGCGGTGTAGTGCGGCTTCAGCCAGGACCCGAGGCCGCCCTCGGTGCCGTACGGGGCGACCTCGATCCGGCGGGTGGCGCGGTCGCGGGCGTCGACCACAGTGACGTCGAAGGAGTCGTGGTTGGTGACGTAGACCTCGCGGCCGTCCCGGGAGACGTCCACGTCGAAGGGCCGGCGGCCCACGGGGGCGGTGGCGACGACCTCGCGCCGCTCGGTGTCGACCACCTCCAGCCGGCCCGGCCCGCCGGGGACGTTCACACCGACGTAGGCGTAACGCCCGTCCGGCGAGAGGGCGATGCCCATGCCGCCGCCCCGGTACTCGCCGGTGGTGACCGGGCCGGTGTCCGTCGCGTACGGGATCAGGGCGGTCCGCTTCCGGGCGGCGGTGTCCACGGCGGCCACGCCCTCGGCGGTCGCGACCCAGGCGGTGCCGTCCGCGCCGAGGGCGATCCCGTACGGGGCGGTGCCGACCTCGACCGAGCCGCGTTCCCGCGCCGCGCCGCCGGAGGCCGAGGGGCCGACGAAGGTGACGGTGTCGGCGCCGAAGTCGGTGACGAGGAGGGTGTCCCGGGGGGCGCGGGGGCCGTCGGCGGGGGTGCCCGGGGCATCGGCGGTGGTGGTGGGGCTCGGGGTGGCCGGGGCCGGGGGTTCGCCGTCGCCCGTCGCGCACCCGGCGAGCATCACGGCGGCGGCGGGCGCGGCGAGCAGGAAGGCCCGCCGCCGCGCCCGCCGGGGCCGCTGGTCCGGTGACCGGTCGTCGTACGGCATGGTGGCGCTCCCCGCCCTCGGCGTCGCCGCCCGGTCGGCGGCCCGGCGCGCGTCGGGCGCCGTGCCTCCAGCCTCCCCGTCGCGGGGCCCCCGGGCGGTCCCCGGCCCGGCCGACCCGGGGGTCCACCGATCGGCCGACCCCGGCGGGGCCGCCTGCTGTTACGGGCGCAGCGCGCGCAGGAGCAGGTCCGCGAGGTGGTCGGCGACCTGCTGCTTGCTCAGGGGGCCGTCCGGGCGGTACCAGGTGGAGAGGTGGTGGACCGAGCCGAAGTGGTAGTCCACGACCAGGTCCGCGGGGGTGGCGGAGGAGAAGACGCCGCTGTGCTGCCCCTCCTCGACCAGCGCGCGGAAGCGCTCGTGGTAGCGGCGGCGCTCGGCGCGGACCTGCTTGTGCTTCTCCGGGCTCAGATGGTGCATCGAGCGGAAGAAGATCGCCGCGTCGTCGAGGTTGTCGATGGTGGTCACCACCACGTCCGCCGCGGCGCCCCGCAGACGCTCCTCCACGGGCGCGTCGGCGTCCGCGTACCCGTCGAGGCGCTCCTGCTGGACGCGCAGGACCCGGGCGTAGACCTCCTGGAGGAGGTCCTCCTTGGAGCCGAAGTAGTGGTAGAGCGCGCCCTTGGTGACGCCGGCCGCCTCGACGATCTCCTGCACGGAGGTGCGGTCGTACCCCTGCTCCGCGAACAGCCGGGTGGCGGTGGCCAGCAGCCTCTGCGGTACGGGCGTGCCCTCCCCGTCCGTCGCCTTGGCCATCGCCGCCACCCGCCTTTCCGCTGTGCCTGTCGTCCGCCGCGCGGCTCCCGCGCGGTGGGGGTCGCGCCCCCTCGGCGCGGACCCCGCCCGAGGATCTTCCCATTCGCCCGGCCCGCCGGCCGCCACCGGACCTCACGCGGCCTCGGCCCGACCATCCGCGCGGCCTCCGCCGGGCGCCGGGCGGGGGCGGCGAGGGCCGGGCGGGCGCCGGCCCGGGTGCCTTCCGGGCCGGGGCCGTCAGGCGTCCGGGGTCGCGTCCCGGGTCTCCTCCCAGGTGCGCTGGATGTGGTTCATCCCGCCCAGCCAGCGGTCGGGCTCGGTGGCCCGCGCCGCGTAGTAGCCGGCGACCTCGGGGTGCGGGAGGACCAGGAAGCGGTCCTCCTTCATCGCGTCGAAGAGGGCGTCCGCGACCGCCTCCGGCTCGATGGCGGTGGGCTGGAGGACGAGGTCGCCCGCCGATCCGGTCGCGGCGAGCATGTCCGTGCGCACGCCCTGCGGGCAGATGGCGTGCACCTTCAGACCGCGGTGCCGGTAGGTCAGCGAGAGCCACTCGGCGTAGGCGAGGGCGCCGTGCTTGGTGACGCTGTAGGGCGCCGCGCCGATCATGGTGAGCAGGCCCGCGGCGGAGACGGTGGAGACGAAACGGCCACTGCCGCGCTCCAGCCAGTCGGGCAGCAGGGCGCGGCTCGCGCGGACATGGGCCATCACATTGACGTCCCAGGCGGCGGCCCATACGTCCTCGTCGGCGAAGGCGTCGCCGCCGGAACCGAGTCCCGCGTTGGCGCAGTAGACGTCGACGGTGCCGCCGAGGGCGTCGCGCGCCTCCTCGACGATGCCGGAGGCGTCGCCGGGCACGGCGGTGGCGCCGATCTCGTCGGCCACGGCCTTCGCCCTGGCGCCGTCGATGTCGTTGACCACGACCCGTGCGCCCTCGGCGGCGAACCGGCGGGCCAGCGCGGCGCCGATCCCGCCGCCCGCGCCCGTGACGACAACTCCCGCGCCCCGCACCGTACTCATCGTGTTCCGCCTCTCCCCTGCCGTGCTGCTTCGTGCGGCCGCCGGGCCCGTCGGGCGCCTGCCGTGCCGTGCGGCCGTCGGTCTCCGGCCGGAGAGTCAGACTAACCGGTCGGTATGTATGGGTGGAAGAGGGCGGCCGGGCGGCACGACGGGCGTGCCGGGGTCGTTCCCGGCGGCGGTCAGGAGCGCTAGCCTGCGTGGCCATGACAGACAGCGATCACGGAGGTGGCCCGATGGGACTGTCCAGACGGGGTCTGCTCACCGCGGGCACCGGCGCGCTCGCCGCGACCGCCGCGTCCGCTCCGGGCGCCGCCGCGCAGGGCGGCCCGCACACCGGCCCGGGCTCGCACGACGGCGGCCCCGGACGGGTGCGCACCGGTTTCGAGCGGCTGGCCGCGAGCGGCTACGCGGCCCTGTCCGGTGAACGCGTCGGCGTGGTGACCAACCCCACCGGCATCACCCGGGACGTGCGCCACATCGTGGATGTGATGCACGCCGACGACCGCGTGGACCTGCGGGCCGTGTTCGGGCCCGAGCACGGCTTCCGGGGCACGGCGCAGGCGGGCGGTTCCGAGGGCCGCTACGACGACCCCGCGACCGGACTGCCGGTCTACGACACCTATCTGAAGAGCGGTCAGGAGCTGGCCGACATCTTCACCGCCTCGGGCGTGGACACCGTCGTCTTCGACATCCAGGACGCGGGCGCCCGCTTCTACACGTACATCTGGACCCTCTACGACTGCATGGAGTCCGCGGCGCGGGCCGGGAAGCGGTTCGTGGTGCTGGACCGGCCGAACCCGGTGACCGGGCGGGCGGCCCTCGGGCCGGTGCTGGACAGGGCGTTCGCGACCTTCGTCGGCCGGGAGCCGATCGCGCAGGCGCACGGGATGACGGTCGCGGAGCTGGCCCTGCTGTTCAACGCGGAGTTCCTGGCGGAGCGGCCGGTCGAGCTGGAGACCGTGACCATGAAGGGCTGGCGGCGCTCGGACTTCTTCGACGCCACCGGGCTGCCCTGGGTGCCGCCGAGCCCGAACATGCCGACTCCCGAGACCGCGCTGGTCTACTCGGGCACCTGCCTGTTCGAGGGCACCAACCTCTCGGAGGGGCGCGGCACCACCCGTCCGTTCGAACTGCTGGGCGCCGAGGGGATCGACCGGCGCTGGGCCGAGGCAGCGAACGCGCTGGGGCTGCCCGGGGTGCGCTTCCGGGAGGCGTACTTCGCCCCGACCTTCTCCAAGTTCCAGGGGAAGACCGTCGGCGGGGTGCAGCTGCACGTCCACGACCGGGAGGAGTTCGACCCGGTGCGGACCGGGATCGGGCTGCTGGTGACCGCGAAGCGGAGCTGGAGCGGCTTCGCCTGGCGGCCGGACAACTGGATCGACAAGCTCACCGGTTCGACGTCGGTGCGCACCCTGATCGACGCGGGCGCGGACACCGACGAGGTGGTGGGGGCGTGGTCCGGCGCCCTGGCCGCGTTCCGCCGCGTGCGCAGGCGTCATCTGCGCTACTGACGCGGCTCCCCGGCCGGGGCCGCACCGACGAGGCCCCGGGCCGCCGGCTGCCGGCCCCCCGGGGGTGGGGCGGACCCCACCCCCGGGACGGGGGCGTCCACCCTGGCCGCGCTCAAGGGCGTCCGGCCAGGGTGGAACCATGAACCGGTTACGACGCCACCCCCTGCGGCGGCATCTGCTGCTGCTCCTCTGCGCCCTCGCCCTGATCGCCCTCACCGCCCCCGCCCGCGCGCAGCAGCAGGACGCCGACCCGGTGCGCGCCCTGGCCCGTGCCGCCCACCCGCTCGCCGACCTCGGGCCGCTGGAGCGGGCGATCGGCTCCGCGACGATCGTGGGTGTCGGCGAGGCGACGCACGGCTCCGCCGAGTTCTTCACCACCAAGCACCGGCTCTTCCGGCACCTGGTGGAGCGCCGGGGCTTTCGGACCTACGCCCTGGAGGCCACCTGGAGCGCCGGCCTGCGGCTCAACGACTACGTACTGCACGGCCGGGGCGACCCCCGCACGATCATGCGCGAGGAGTTCCAGGAGTCGTATCTGATCTGGCACACCCGTGAGCACCTGGACCTGATCCGCTGGATGCGGGCGTACAACCTCCGCCACCCGGACCGGCCGGTCCAGTTCACGGGCAACGACCTCGCCCACGCGGGCACCCGGCTCTTCGACGAGGTGACCGCCTGGGTGGCCGAACGCCACCCGCGTCTGCTGCCCGTGTTCGAGGACCGCTACCGCGCTTCCCGGCCACAGGGGAGCGTGCACGAGGCCATCACGCGCTACCTGGCGCGCCCCCTCGCCGAGCGCCGCGCCCTGGCCGCCGACGTCAACGCGGCCCTCACCCTGCTGGAGGGCCTGCCGCCGGGTCCGGACCGGGAACGCCACGCCCTGGTCCTTCAGCACGCGCGCGCCATCGCCCAGACCGGGACCGAGTTCTCCTTCGACCTGCACCAACCGGCGGGCGCGGCGGCGGCCATGCGCTACCGCGACCGGGTGATGGCCGAGAACACCCTCTAGTGGCAGCGGCACACCGGCCACCGGATGCTGGTCTCCGCCCACAACGGCCACATCCGGCTGGAGACCAACGACCCCGAGCGGTACCCGAAGGTCCAGGGCACCTTCCTGCGGGAGGCGGTCGGCGCCCGGTACGTCGGCATCGGGTTCACCTTCGGCAGCGGCTCGTTCCACGCCCTGGACCTCACCGACCCGCAGGAGGCGCAGGGCACCTTCTCCGTCGGCCCGCCCCCGCCCGGGAGCAACGAGCACACGCTGGCGCGGGTGACGGACCGGGACTGGTACCTGGACCTGCGGTCGGCTCCCCCGGCCGCCCGCGCGTGGCTGGGAGTGACCCGTCCGACGCGGGACATCGGCAACGCCTGGCCCGCCGAACCGGAACCGGTGCGCCTCCTCACGTCGTACGACGTCCTGATCCACCTGCACCGGGTCCGGGCGGCCGACCGGCTCTGAGGCCCGCCGGGGGCCGCCGGGGTATGGCCGTTTCCCCTCTTGCGCAGGATGCTGTCAGAAGGGGAAGAGGGAGGGGCGTGCCATGGCGGGGGCGGGTGTGCAGCCGTACCGGGAGGTCGTCTTCGACGCGGACGGCGATCTGCTGGAACCGTACGAGGGGCGGCCCGGCGGCGGGCCGGGCGAGGAGGGGGTCACCGACCTGGTGCTGTTCGCGCACGGGTGGAACAACACCCCGTCGACGGCACGGCGGTTGAACGCGGCGTTCTTCGCCGAGTTCGCCAAGTCGGCGGCGCAGACACCGCAGGCGCGGCTCGGCTACGGCGGGGTGCTCTGGCCGTCGATGCGCTTCGGCGACGAGCCGATACCCGATGTGGCCTCCCCCGCGCCGGGCGCGCAGCCGGCCGGGCCGGGGCTCGACCGGTGGACCCGGGAGGTGCTGGCCGAACTGCACCCCGGGCACCGGGCGACCGTGCGCCGGCTGGGCCTGCTGCTGGACCAGCGGCCGGAGTCCCGGGCCGCCTTCGGGGAGTTCGGCCGGCTGGCGCGGCAGCTCGCGGCGGCCCCGCCGGGCGGCCTGGAGACGGGCTTCGCGGAGGACCTGCCGTCCGAGGAACAGGGCCCGCCCGCCGTCCTCTACGAGGACGCGCTCACCCTGTGCCGCCGCTTCGCGGACGCCCTCGACGCGGAGCCGGGCGCGTCCCCGGGCCCGCCGTCCTTCACCGGCGACCTGGCGCCCGCGTGGCGGGGGGCCAAGGAACTGCTGCGGCAGACCACGTACTACGCGATGAAGCGGCGGGCGGGGGCGGTCGGCGAGATGGGGCTGGGGCCGCTGCTCGGGCGCCTCGCGCGCACCGCGCCGGGGCTGCGGGTGCATCTGGTGGGGCACGGCCACGGTGCGCGTCTGATGGCCTTCGCGCTGCGGGGGCTGCCGGAGGGCGCGGAGAACGTCAAGTCCCTCGTCCTGCTCCAGGGGGCGCTGTCGCACTACGCGTTCGCCTGCGGGCTGCCGGGCGCCCCGCACAGCGGCGGTGCGCTGGCCGCCCTCCAGGAGCGGGTGGACGGCCCGGTGGTGGCCTGCCACTCGCGGTACGACAGCGCGCTGGGCGTCTTCTACCCGCTGGCCGCGGGGCTCGCGGGCGACCCGGCCTCGGCGGTGCGGGCGGACCCCCGCTGGTGGGCGATGGGCCACGACGGCATCCCGGCCGAGACGGGCGCCGCCCGGATCACCCTGGCGGAGGCGCTGAGCGGGGCGCTGCCCCGGTCCGGGTGCGTGAGCGTGGACGCGGCCCCGGTGGTCCGGCGCGGCGGCCCGCCCGCGGGCGCGCACAGCGACATCTGCCACGAGGAACTGGCCCGGGTGGTGCTGGCGGCGGGGCGGGTGGGGCGATAGGGAGTGTCGGGGGCTCGGAGGTGTCCGGGGGCGTGCACCGGGCGTACAAGGCTTCGACGGGGTTACCCGAACGGGGGGAACGAGGGGTACGGATCCGGCCTAATCCACCTCCGGGCATTTTCGACGGAGCCGGAACGGGCACTCCTACGTCCATTCCTCAACGCCGGTGTACGAGTGACGGAGGTGCCGGGACCATGGCAGGTTTCCGCAGTCTGGCAAGACAGGTGCGCGACCCGAGGTGCGACACGGCTCTGCGCAGGTACTCGCTGCGCAAGTGCCTGGAGCGGTTCGCCCCCTACGGGCACAGGGCGACCTGGGACCATCTGTGCGCGAGGCACGGCATCGAACCGGAGGACCGGGACCCGGATCCGGCGCGGCTGGTGGCCGCGCTCGACGAGCTGGAGGACGCCCGGGCCGTGTGGCTCGCCTACGAGGAGGACTTCGCCGGCCGCCGCAAGCGCGAGAAGCACGAGGGGCTGCGCCGTCCCGGCCACATCGACGACTGGCACCGCAGGACCTGGGGCGGCCACGGGGTCGCCCGCTGCGACACCCCCGGCGAGCACCCGACGCAGCCGCTGGGCGAGGTGCTGCGCCGGCTGATCCGGGCGCTGGAGGCGGACCCGGACGGCGCCTGCCCGGTGTGCCGGGACACCCACATCGTGTGGCGGCACGGCCTGGAGCACGAGCCCTCCTCGGGTCCGGTCTGCACGGGCTGCGGGATCGTGGTGCCGCAGCCGGTGCTCACCCCCGAGGCGGTGGCCGCGGCCCGGCGGGCGGGGCGGGGCGCGCTCGCGTCGGTCGCCTGACGCCCACGGGGTCCCGGTGCCGGGCGGGGTGCCGGGGGCCGGTTCGCGGGCCCGGGCCGGTGCCGTGGTGCCCGCCGGGGGTCAGCGGTCGTCGCGTCCGTCCGCCTGTGCGTCTGCCCGCCCGCGACCACGGCAGAGGCCGATTCCCCTGGCCCCAGGGCGTGGTCAGCTGTCGTCGCGCGGGGCCGGCCGCCGGCCCTCGGGCAGCAGACGGGAGCCGGTGAGCCGTTCGCCGAAGACGTCGTCCGGATTGGAGAGCACACAGGTCTCCAGGGACAGACAGCCGCACCCGATGCAGTCGGTGAGGTGGTCGCGCAGGCGCCCCAACCGCTGGATGCGCTCGTCCAGTTCACTGCGCCAGGCCGCGGAGAGCCGTGCCCAGTCCTCGCGGTCGGGGGTGCGCTCCTCGGGCAGTTCGGCGAGGGCGTCGCGGATAGTGGCGAGCGGGATGCCGACCCGCTGCGCGGCCCGGACGAAGGCGACCCGGCGCAGGGTGTCCCGGGTGTAGCGGCGCTGGTTGCCGCTGGTGCGGCGGCTGGAGATCAGGCCCTTGGACTCGTAGAAGTGCAGGGCGGACACGGCCGCGCCGCTGCGCGCCGAGAGCTGGCCGACCGTGAGCTCGTGGATCTTCTCGGGAATCTGTGGCACTCCTCGAACCCTACGTCGCCGTGGCGTCGACCGGTGCCGTCCGTTGACAAGCCGACGCCCGCGCGACCATGCTGAGCAAGCGCTTGGACAGGCGCGAGAGACAGCCGAGAGATCGCTGAAAGGCAGGGACCAGGGACATGGCCGAGCCGAGGATCTTCACCTCCCCCGAGGAGCTGCGCGCCGGAGTCGGCGGGCAACTGGGCCACAGCGAGTGGCTGGAGGTCGACCAGAAGCGGATCGACCTGTTCGCCGAGGCGACCGGCGACCACCAGTGGATCCATGTCGACCCGGAGCGCGCGAAGACCGGCCCGTTCGGCACCACGATCGCGCACGGCTACCTCACCCTCTCGCTGTTGCCGATCCTCGTCCCCCAGGTGCTGCGGGTGGAGGGCGTGAAGATGGGCCTCAACTACGGCTGCAACAAGGTGCGTTTCCCCGCGCCCGTGCCCGTGGGGTCCCGGCTGCGCGCCTCGGCCGTCCTCCAGGACGTCACGGAGGCGGGCGGCGGGGTGCAGGTGACGGCCCTCGTCACGATCGAGCGCGAGGGCGGCGACAAGCCGGTGTGCGTGGCGGAGTCGGTCTCCCGCTACTTCTTCTGACCTGTCTGCTTCCTCTGACCGTCTACTTCTTCTGAACCATGCGCAGCACGAGGTCGGCGTAGAAGGCGCCGACCTCGTCGGGCGTGCGGCGGCCCTGGGTGTTGAACCAGCGGGCCACGTCGATGCAGAGGGAGAGGACGGCGACGGTGGTGCCCGGCACGTCGGGGACGTCGAACTCCCCGGCGGCCACGCCCTCCTCCAGGAGCCTGCGCACCACCGCGTCCGTCTCCCGGCGCAGCTCGATGATCTCCGCGCGGTGGGCCTCGCTCAGCGCGTCCAGCTCGTACTGGACGACCCGGGCGGTGGTGTGGCGTCCGGCGTGCCAGCGGACGAAGGACCGCACGGCGCCGGCGAGCCGCTCGCTGGGGCCGCCCTCCCCCGCGTACGCGGCCGAGAGGATCTCCAGGGCCTTGTCGTGCCCGATCCGGCTGATCCGGTGGAGGAGCTCCTCCTTGGTCTTGTAGTGGATGTACAGGGCGGCCGGGCTCATGCCCGCGCGGCCGGCGATGTCACGTGTGGTGGTCGCGTGGTAACCGCGCTCGGCGAACGCCTCCACCGCGGCGACCAGCAGCTTCCGGGCGGCGTCGGGGGTGACCTCGTCCCACGGCTTCTCGTCGCCGGCCGCCGGCGCGCCCACGGCCGCGCCGCCGGTCACCGCGGAGCCGGCCGTCTCGCCGCCGGTCGCCGTCTGGTCCGCCGCTGTCATCACTCGCCCCTTCCCTGGCACAGGACGAACACCATACCCCGGCGGTGAGCGAGCGCTTAGCCCACGCGCGTCACGTTTCGGTACGCGGGCCCGCGACCGGCCCGGGGCGGGTCCGGAGCCCGGCCCGGACCCGTCGGCCCCGGGTCAGAGCTTCTGGAAGGGGTCGTGCTCGGCGAGGAGCTTCTCCAGCCGGGCCTGGTCGACCCGGCTGACGATCTGCCCGGCCTCCTGGCGGTCCCGGACGACCTTGGCGAGGGTGAAGGCGGAGGTGGTGAGGTAGAGGACGGCGATGCCCATGAAGGCGCGCACCCAGCCGTCCGCGTCCATGTGGTAGATGCCGATGGCGACCGCGCCGAGGGCGATCGCGAAGGAGATCACGGCCTGACCGTAGTAGGCCGTGGTGTTCTGCTGCTTGACCGGTGTCTCACTCATGGGCACAGCATCGCGAGCGGTGACGCGTGCCACATGAGTGCGGGTACTCAACCGGCGTACTCAATCCGCGTACTCAGCCCGCGTACTCAACCCGCGCCCCCGGAGGGCGCGTTCAGAACGCCGAGACCCCGGTGAGGGCCCGCCCGATGATGAGCTTCTGGATCTGGCTGGTGCCCTCGTACAGCGTCATCACCCGTGCGTCGCGCAGGAGTTTGCCGACCGGGTACTCGTCGATGTAGCCGTAGCCGCCGAAGACCTGGAGGGCGTTGTTCGCGGCGCGCACGGCCGCCTCGGAGGCGAAGAGCTTCGCCTTGGAGGCGGCGGTCGCGAACTCCCGCCCCCGGTCGACCAGATCGGCGACCCGCCAGGTCAGCAGCCGGGCGGCGTCCACGTCGACCGCGATGTCGCTGAGGAGTTCCTGCACCAGCTGGTAGTGGGCGATGGGCCGCCCGAACTGCTCGCGCTCGCCCGCGTAGGCGACGGCCGCGTCCAGCGCGGCCTGGGCGATGCCGACGCAGCCGGCGGCGACCGACATCCGGCCCTTGGCCAGGGCGGACATGGCGATCGAGAAGCCCTTGCCCTCGGGGCCGAGCATCGCGGAGTCCGGCACCCGCACGCCGTCGAGGACCAGTTCGGCGGTGGCCTGGCCGCGCAGGCCGAGCTTGCCGTGGATCTCCCGGCGGGTGAGGCCGGGGGCGTCGGCGGGGACGAGGAAGGCGGAGACGCCCCGGTGGCCGGGGGTGTCGTTGGTGCGGGCGAACAGCAGGACGACGTCGGCCCAGGTGCCGTTGGTGATGAACATCTTGGAGCCGCTGATCAGCCAGTCACCGCCGGAGGTGTCCCCGTCGCGGACGGCCCGGGTCGCCAGGTTCCCCGCGTCGGAGCCGGTGCCGGGCTCGGTGAGGCCGAAGCAGCCCACCGCGTCCCCGGTGGTCAGCCGCGGCAGCCAGGCGCGCTTCTGCTCCTCGGTGCCGTACGCGGCGATCGTCTTGGCGACCAGCCCCAGCGAGACGGAGACGATCCCCCGCACCGAGGAGTCGCCGCGGCCCAGCTCCTCCGTGACCAGGCAGTAGGAGAGGTGGTCGCCGCCGGAGCCGCCGTACTCCTCGTCGACCGTGAGCCCGAGGAAGCCCAGCGCGCCGAGCTTCTTCACGATGCCCCGGTCGACGCTCTCGGCCCGGTCCCAGGCGACGGCGTGCGGAGTGACCTCGCGGGCGACGAAGTCACGGGCGAGCCGCCGGACGGCCTCCTGCTCCTCACCGAGTTCCAGGTTCATGCGCGGGGCCCCTTCCCGACCGTGCTCCGGATCGCGCGACCACGTTTAACTACCACTGCTAGTTTATTGGACGCAGGGCCTACTATGTGCCGCATGGCCCGACCGCGCAAGCCCCTCCTGAGCCGAGACCGCATCGTGGACGCGGCCTGCGCGCTGGTCGACGCGGAGGGGCTGGAGGCGGTCTCCACCCGCCGGCTCGCGGCCGAACTGGGCGTCAGCGGCCCGTCCCTCTACAACCACTTCCGCAACAAGGACGAGATCCTGGACGCGGTCGCGGACGCGGTCAGCGCCCGTGTCGACCTGTCGATGTTCGACGAGGACGACCCGCGCGACTGGCGCACCGCCCTGCACGACTGGGCCCTCTCCTACCGGGCCGCCCTGCGCGCCCACCCCCACACCGTCCCGGTCCTCGCCCGAGGCCCGGGCCGCCGCCCGGCCGGCCTGAAGGTCGCCGACGCGGTGTTCGGCGCGATGGTCCGCGCGGGCTGGCCCCCCGCCCAGGCGACCCGCATCGGCGCCCTGATGCGCTACTTCATCACCGGCTCCGCCCTCGGCTCCTTCGCCGCCGGCTTCGTCGACGACGCGACCGCCTACGACCCCGCCGACTACCCCCACCTGGGCCGCGCCCACCTCCTCGCGGAACACCGCGAACAGGTCGACGAGGGCGCGTTCGAAACGGGCCTGACGGCGCTGCTCGACGGGTTGGCCCTCCGGTACGAGGCGGGGGCGGAGGGGCGGCGGCCGAGCGGATAGTCCGGCGGACGGGCGCGGGCATCGGGGCCCCTCCCTGTCCGGCGACGGCACTACGGCCGCGGCCCTCAGGAGATCGTACGACCTCTGGTACCGGCGCGGCGAGCCGCCGGATCGTCACCGTGGGCGACCACTGTTCGATGCTCGCGGCGCGCCTCTCCGCCTCCAGAATCTCGTTGGGCAGGCTCGGTCCGTAGAAGCTGCCCCGAACGGTTCGCGGGATGGTCGTGACCGCAGCCCAGGGACGCCCACCGTGCCGTATGCGCGATTCCGCGCATACGGCACTCGTCCGGGGTGCCCGGACCCGTCAGTCCGCGTGGGCGTCGACCGGGGGTGGGGTCGGGTCCGGGGTGGGTGGGGTAACGGCGGACGCGCGGGTGGCGAGGATGCGGATGGAGAGGAGGGCGATCACCGCGAGGCCGATGATGTACGCGGCGACCGACATCGAGGTGCCCGTCGCCTCCAGGAGCAGGACCATCACGAACGGGGCCAGCCCGCCGCCGAAGACGGCCGCGATCTGGTAGCCGAGGGAGGCTCCCGTGTAGCGCATCTCGGCGGTGAACAGCTCGGCGAAGAGCGCCGCCTGGGGGCCGTACATGATGCTCAGGAAGCAGGAGGTGACGAAGGTGCCAACGGCCAGCCACAGCAGTGAGGCCGTGTCGATGAGCAGGAACATCGGCACCGCCCAGAGCAGCAGGCCGACCGCCCCCGCCGCGTAGATCCGCAGGCGGCCGACGCGGTCGGAGAGCGCGGCGGAGGCGGGGATCAGCGCGAGCTGGGTGACGCTGACGCCGAGGGAGACGGCCAGCACCGCGCCGCGTTCCATGTCGAGTTCCCGGGTCGCGTAGTCCAGGACGCCGGTGATGATGATGTAGAAGGTCGCGGTGTTGACGGCGAAGGACCCGCCGGCCAGGAACACCGTGCCGAGGTGGTTGCGCAGGATCGTCCGGAGCGGGGAGCGCCGCTCCTGCTGCGACTTCTCCGCCTCCGCGAGGGCACGTTCGGCCTCCCGGAACTCCGGGGTCTCCTCGACGCGGGTGTGGATGTACCAGGCGAGCCCGAGGACGAGGAAGCCGACGACGAACGGCACCCGCCAGCCCCAGGAGGTGAAGGCGGCCTCGCTGGTGAGCGAACCGGCCAGCAGGAAGACCGAGTTGGCGGTGACCACGCCGATCGGGACGCCGAGCTGGACGAGGCTGCCGTAGAGGCCGCGCTTGCCCTCGGGGGCGTACTCGGTGGCCATGAGCATCGCCCCGCCCCACTGGGCGCCGACCGCGAGGCCCTGGACGATGCGGAAGAGGACCAGCAGCACGGGCGCGGCGATGCCGATCTGCTCGTACGTGGGGAGCAGGCCGATACCGGCGGTGGCGACGCCCATCAGCGTCAGCGCGAGGACCAGCATCGGCTTGCGGCCGTGCTTGTCGCCGAGCTGGCCGGCGATGATGCCGCCGACCGGCCGGGCGAGGAAGCCGACCGCGAAGGTGGCGAAGGCGGCGAGCACTCCGGCCGAGGGGCTGCCGGAGGGGAAGTACAGGTCGCCGAGGACGAGGGCGGCGGCGATGCCGAAGACGAAGTAGTCGTACCACTCGACGGCCGAGGCGAGCGCGGCGGCGGTGGCGACCCGGCGCCGACGGGGGTCGGCGGCCGGGGCGGGGACGGGGGTGTCCATGCGTGCACACTCCGTGGGTGCGGAGACGAGGAGTGCGGGGAACGTACCGACCGGTGGGTATGGAGTCAACGGTTCGCGCAACGGGAGTTGTGGCAGGGGAGAGGAGGGGGCGGCGCCGGGGCACTTTCGGTGGCCGCGGGCACGGGTCAGGGGGGCGCACGGGTGAGGGCGGACGCACAGGTCAGGGCGGACGCACGGGTGAGGGCGGGCGGGGGCCCGCCCGGGCCCGGTCCGCGACGCGGGGGGGCGCCCCCGGGGTCAGCCCTCCTCGGCGTGCAGCCCCATGTGCAGCCGGATCCTGGTGCCCGCCTCCGGCGTGGAGCGGATCTCCACCAGGTCGCAGAACTGGTGCACCAGCCACAGCCCCCGGCCGCCGAGCTGGCCGTTCGCGGGCCGGATGCGGCCGGCCAGCGGGTCCTTGATGTACCCGGCGTCCTCGAACTCGCAGACGAGCGCGTCCCCCTCGGTCCAGATCCGCAGGGTGCCGTGCCCGCCGCCGTGGCGGATGGTGTTGGTGGCCACCTCCGTGGCGGCGACGTGCAGTTCGCGCAGCCGGCGGCCCTTCATACCCTGCGCGGTCGCGCAGTGGGTGATCCGGTCGCGGACGGCCGCGAGGTCGCCGCGCGCGTAGGGCAGTTCCTCGTGCGGTTCGCAGGGCCGGCTCAGGTCCTCGAAGGTGTAGCCGGCCTCGTCGGACCAGTCCGCGCTGGCCTCGGAACGGCCCTCCCGCAGGACGAGCGGGTGGCAGCGGCCGAGCGCCCGGAGCGCGTCGGGGCCGGTGCCGGTGGTGTCGAAGGGGCAGAGCATCGACCAGGCCGGGGTCTGCGCCAGCACCTTGTTGAGCAGCCACTCGTGGTAGCGCAGCTCCGCGACGTCCGCCGGGGTGCGGGCGTGCGCCCAGTCCGTCTCGCTGATGGTGCGCACCGGGCGGCCGGCGCGCACGTACTCGTCCACCCAGGACTGCCACGCCGCGATGAGGCGCCCCGGGTTCCCGCCGTACGTGGCCGGGTCGACGAAGCGGACCGGCCGGCCGGGCGGGACCTCCGGGCGCAGCAGGGCCGCCTTGCCGGGCGGGACGGCGACCACGACGGCCTCGTCGCCGTCGACGGCGTCGCCGATGAAGCGGAGGGTGGCGCTCAGGAACGCGTCGTCGCCCGCGTACGGGTACAGCTCGTGGCGGACGACCGCCGGCGCCTCCCGGGCGGCCCCGGCCCCGTGCCCGCGTGCGGTGCTCACGGTGCGATCACCACCGGGCTGTCGGGCTCGTCGTAGCCGGCGAGCTGCCAGCACAGTTGGACGGTCTCGTTGGCGCTGTGCAGCACGACCTTGCGGTGGGGCAGATGGCGCGCGGCCTCCAGCAGGGCGCGCATGCCGGCCGCGTCGATCATCTCCAGCCGTGAGCAGTCCAGACGGGTGCTCACCGCCTCCGCCACCACCGCGCGCAGCGCGGCGCCGAACGCCGGAGCCCCTTCGGAATCGATCACTCCGGCCACGTTCCAGCAGCCCCTTTCGACGAACAGGCGAAACCCGGGATCCGGTGGTCGGGTGCCCAGACTCTGGGGATGCACGCACAGCACCTGATCCAGTGTGGGCGCCGTCCACTGCGCCTGCTGGTAGGCGCACACGACCATCGCGCCCCGGTCCGCCGCGAACTCGTCGAGGGCGAGTTCGGTGGGCAGCAGGGTCGTGGTCGTGACGCCCGGTGCCCCGGCGGTCACCTCGCGCAGGATGCGGACCGAGCGGAAGCCCTGGCGGTCGGCCGTGTCCGCCTCGCGCCGCACGGCGGCGAGCAGGGAGTCCTCAAGGCGGGCGGGGTCGAGGAAGACCAGGTCGGGCTGGCGGAACCGGCGGTCGTCCGGGCCGACCACGAGGACCTTGTCGCCGAAGAGCGCTCCGTCCGCGACGAAGGCCGCCGCGGAGCCCAGGAGGCCGTCCGCCGGGTCGAGGAGGGAGCAGACGTGGTCACCGCGTTCCACCTCGTCCAGCGTCGCCAGGATGCGCGGCGGTCTCACCAGGGTCTCCTTCCCCGTCGGATGACGCAGCCTACCGCCAGGGCCGCCGCGTCGTGGGTGTGAACGGATCCTGCCCCGTGCGGGCGCGCGGAAGCGTCGTGGCCGGTCGGGGGCGGATCCGTCGTCACCGGTCGGGGCCCCGGGAGGGGTCCGGCGGACCGGGCCGGACCCCTCCTGGTGGATCAGGCCCGGACGCCTTCCGGAACGCGTTCGGGGAGCCGCCGCTAGAACACGACCAGGGACCTGCCGCCCCGCCCCGCCCGCATCGCGTCGAACGCCGCCGGGATGTCCGCGAGGCCGATCCGGTCGGTCACCAGCGCCCCGAGGTCGAGGGCGCCCGCGCGGATGTGGCCGGCGAGGACCGGGAGGTCCCGCGCCGGGTCGGAGTTCCCGTAGACGCACCCCGCGAGGGTCCGGCCCCAGTGGAAGATCTCCAGGGCGTTGAAGGTCACCTGCTGGTCCTTGCCGCCGATGCCGACGACCGTGGTGCGGCCGCCGCGGCGGGTGGACTCCCAGGCGGTGCGGATGGTGACGGCCCGCCCGACGCACTCGATCGCGACGTCCGCGCCCTGCCCGCCGGTCAGCCGGCGGACCTCCTTGGCGGTGGTGTCCGAGGCGACGACGTACTCGGTGGCCCCGGCCGCCCGCGCCAGGCCCTCCTTCTCCGGGGACACGTCGACCGCGACGACCGTCCCGGCCCCGGCGGTCCGGGCCGCCTGGAGGGTGGCCAGCCCCACGCCCCCGACGCCGAACACGACCACCGACTCGCCCGCGCGCACCCGCGCCGCGTGGTGGACGGCACCGTAGCCGGTGAGGACGGCGCAGCCGAGGAGGGCGGCGTCGGTGAGGGAGACGCCCTCGGGCGCGGGCAGCACGCAGGCGGCCGGGACGACGGTCTCCTCCGCGAAGGCGGCGACGTTCAGGCCCGGGTGGAGGTCCCGCCCGTCGGCCGAGACGGCGTGGACGCGGCCCACCCCGGTCAGCGCGTCGGCGCAGAGCCACACCTCGCCGAGGCCGCAGTGGTGGCAGGCGCCGCAGGAGGGCGCCCAGTTGAGGACCACGCCGTCGCCCGGGGCGACGTGCGGCACCCCCTCCCCCACGGCGAGCACGGTGCCCGCGCCCTCGTGGCCGAGGACGGCCGGGACGGGCACCCGCATGGTGCCGTCGGACAGGGACAGGTCGGAGTGGCAGACCCCGGCGGCGGCGAGACGGACACGGACCTGCCCGGGGCCGGGATCGGGCAGGGTGATGCCGGTGATCTCCAGCGGGGCGCCGACGGCGGGCAGGACGGCTGCACGGACCACGATGCTCTTCTCCCGGCTCAGAACTGGAGGGACTTGGTCTGGAGGTACTCGCCCAGGCCGTGCGGCCCGAGTTCCCGTCCGACACCGGACTGCTTGTAACCGCCGAAGGGGGCGCGGATGTTGAAGCGTCCACCGTTGATGTCGACCTGGCCGGTGTCCATCCGGCGGGCGAAGGCGACCGCTTCGGCGTCGTCCCCGGCCCAGACCGCGCCGGCGAGGCCGTAGACGGTGCCGTTGGCGATGGCGAGGGCGTCGTCCGTGTCCTCGTACTTCAGGATCGAGACCACCGGGCCGAAGATCTCCTCCTGGGCGACGGTCATCTCCGGGGTGACGTCGGCGAGGACGGTGGGGCTGACGTAGTAGCCGGTCGCGAGCGGCGCCTCGGGGCCGCCGGCGACGAGGCGGGCGCCCTCGGCGATGCCCTGCTCGATGTAGCCGCGCACCCGCTCCCGCTGGCGGGCGTTGACGAGCGGGCCGACGCGTTCGCCGGGCACGTACGTGGCGGCGGCGGCCGTGGCCAGCTCGACCGCCTCCTCGTACCGGTCCTTGTGGACGAGCATCCGGGTCCAGGCGCTGCACGTCTGGCCGGAGTTGGCCATCACGTTGGCGACGCCGACGGTGACCGCCTTGGCGAGGTCGGCGCTCGGCAGGATCACATTGGCGGACTTGCCGCCGAGTTCCAGGGCGACGCGCTTGACGGCCCCGCCCGCGGTGGCGCCGATCCGCCGGCCGACGGCGGTGGAGCCGGTGAACGAGACCAGGTCGACGTCCTCGTGCGCGGCGAGCGCCTGCCCGGCGACCGTACCGAGGCCGGTGACCAGGTTGAACACACCGGCGGGCACCCCGGCCGCGTCGACCGCCTCGGCGAAGAGCCGGGCGGTCAGCGGGGTGTCCTCGGCGGGCTTGAGGACGACGGTGCAGCCGGCCGCGAGGGCGGGGGCGACCTTGGCGACGACCTGGTGGAGGGGGTAGTTCCACGGGGTGATCGCGCCGACCACGCCGACGGGCTCCAGCAGCACGGTGGAGTTGCCGATGGTCTCCTCGAAGGGGTGGGACGCGGCGAGTTCGGCGTAGGAGCCGGCGACCAGCACGGGCATCGAGGCGTGCACGGCGAGCGCGAACCGCGGCGGGGCGCCGAGTTCGGCGGTCACCGTCTCGGCGATCTCCTCGGTGCGGCGGCCCAGTTCCTCGTGGAGCGCGGAGAGCACGGCGGCGCGCTCGGCGGGCGGGGTCGCCTTCCACCCGGGGAACGCGGCCCGCGCGGCCCGCACCGCCGCGTCCACGTCCTCGGCGGTCCCGGCGGGCACCCGGCCGATGACCTGCTCGTCGGCCGGGTTCACCACGGCGATGGTCTCCGTCCCGACGGCGGGCCGCCACGCCCCGTCGATGTACATGCCGTCGTGTGCCTTCATCGCACTCCTCCACGCCTCACGGGCCGGGTCCCCCCGGCCGGGTCCTGGCCACGGTCCACGGCCCAAACTAGCGGCGGTAGGTTTTCGGGCGCCAGGGCGGGTGGGGGCGGCGGGCCGGCTCAGACGTCCAGGCCCGGTACGTCCGACGGGGCCGGGCAGATCCGGCGGCCCTGCTGGTCGAAGACGTAGAGGTGGGCCGGGTCCACCAGGAGCGGGACCTGGGCGCCGGTGCGCAGGCGCAGGTCCGGGCCGGTGCGGACGACGAGGTCGCTGGGGGCGGTGGCGCGGCGCTCGTCCGGCGCGGCGGTCTCCGGGGCGTCGAGGACGGCCACCGGGCCCGTGACCTGGGCGACGGCCCGGTCCCTGAGCCGGGACAGCACTCCCGGCCCGGCCGTACGGCGGCGGCGGGCCGCCTGCTGCGGCCGGGAGGACTCCAGGTCGGCGACGACGGCCGGCCGCGAACCGGTGTTGAGGTGCACCAGCGCCTCGTGCCCCTGGTACTCCATGTGCTCGACGATGCCGGTGATCGCCACCTCCCCCGCCCGGGCCCGGCTCGGCGGTGCCACACGGACGGCCTCGGAGCGCAGCCCGACGATGAGCTGCCGGCCCTGCTGGATGCGGAGCAACTGGTGGTCCGCGCTGAGCGGTTCGGGCAGCGGCAGCCGCTGCCGGCCGAGGTCGATGGACATCCGGCCGTCGAGGGGCGCGTGCACCACGGCCTGGAGGAGGTTGATCCGGGGCGTGCCGATGAACGCGGCGACGAAGACGTTCGCCGGGAGCGCGTAGGTGTCGCGCGGGGTGCTGACCTGCTGGAGCACCCCGCCGCGCATCACCGCGACCCGGTCGCCGAGGGACATGGCCTCGGACTGGTCGTGGGTGACGTAGACCGTGGTGACGCCGAGTTCGGCGGTGAGGCGGGCGATCTCGGCGCGCAGATGGTTGCGGAGCTTGGCGTCCAGATTGGACAGCGGCTCGTCCATCAGGAAGACGGAGGGGCGCCGGGAGATCGCCCGGCCCATGGCCACGCGCTGGCGTTCGCCGCCGGAGAGCTGCCCGGGGAGCCGGTCGAGCAGGTCCTCGATGCCGAGCATCCGGGCGGTGGCCTCCACCCGGGGGTTGCGGTCGGCGCGCGGGTTCTCCAGCTTGAGCGGGAAGCCGATGTTCTCGCGGTTGGTCATGCTCGGGTAGAGCGCGAAGTTCTGGAAGACCATCGCCATGTCCCGGTCGCGGGGCGGGATGTCATTGGCGTACTCGCCGTCCAGGAGGAGTTCGCCCTCGGTGATGTCCTCCAGACCGGCGATCATGCGCAGCACGGTCGACTTGCCGCACCCGGAGGGGCCCAGGAGGACCAGGAACTCGCCGGGCTCGACCGTGAGCGAGAACCGGTCGACGGCGCGGGGGGCCCGTCCGTATCTCTTGCTGACGTGGTGCAGAGCGATGGCGCGCGTCATAGGGGTCCCGCCCGGGGTGAGGAAGGAGAGGAAGGAGGAGAAGACGGCGAGAAGCAGCCGAGGGGCCAGAAGTTAGCCCACCGCGTGCGTGGTGGGAATGGATCGCGCGAAAGGTTCGTGAGCGGACATCTGAGGCACGGTGCGCTCATGTGGCGGCGGACGGGAACCGGCCGGAAATCGCCCCTTGTCAGGGGCGGTTCGGTGCGCCGGGCCGGTGGGTCAGGTCGATGTCCTTATCCCCGCGCGGGAGTTCCGCCCGCCGCCGGGCGGGCGGCCCCGGCTCCGCCGCCGGGCCCCGCGCGGGGTCCTGCCGCCCCCACGCAGGGCCCGTGCCCCGTACCGCCACGCCCGCCGCCGCGACGAGAAGCGCGCCGAGGACGGCGAAGGGGGCCGCGGGGCCGGCCGCGCCCGCGACCAGGCCCGCGCCCGCCGGGGCGGCGACCTGGCCGAGGCGGTTGCCCTTCAGACGCAGGGCCAGGGCCGTGGAGCGGGCCTCCGGGGGCGCCGCGCTCACCACCGTGGACATCGACAGCGGCTGGCCCGCCCCGAGGCAGAAGCCCAGCCCCACCAGCATCGCGGCGAGCGCCCACAGCGGCACCGGCAGCGCGAGGGCCGCGCACAGCAGGCCGCCCGCGAGGCAGGTCACGGCCAGCAGGGCGGTGCGGCCGAGGAGCCGGATCATCGGGGTCATCACCAGACGGCAGGCGATGGTGGCCGCCGCGCGCAGGCTCAGCAGCAGGCCCACGACCGCCGGCGGGATGCCCCGGTGCTCGCCGATCACGGGCAGATAGGCGGTCAGGACGTCCGTCGCGGACAGCACCGCCAGGCTCACGAAGATGCCCGCCGGCACACCCCGGGCGCGCAGGATGCCGCGTACCGGCACCTTGGACGGCGACGGTCGGGCCGGGCGGGACGGGCCCGCCACGGGGGCCGCGCGCCGCTGTTCGATGCGCCAGAGGGAGGTGAACGCCGCCCCCGCCACCGCCGCCGAGACCAGCAGCGCGAGCCCGCCGGTGCGGGCGGTGCCGCCGACGAGGGCCCCGGCGGCGATCGGGCCCACCAGCTGCCCGAGGGAGGCGCCGATGGTGAAGTGGCCGAAGTCGCGGTCCTGGTCGGCGGGCGCGGACCGGCGGGCCACCACGGACTGCGCCCCGATCACGAAGCACAGGTGCCCGAGGCCCATCACCCCGCTCCAGGCGGCGAGCGCACCCAGCGACGAGGCCGTGCCGCTCAGCGCGCAGCCGCCGGAGATCAGCACCGTGCCGGCGAACAGCAGCGGCGCACAGCGCCCGTGGTCGGTGCGCCGCCCCAGCGGGACGGCGGCGAACAGCGGCAGCAGCGCGTAGACGCCCGCGATCACGCCGATGGCCCGCTCGTCCGCGCCCAGGGCGAGGGCGCGGTACGAGACGGCGGGCCGCGCCATGGACACCGCGCCCTGCGCGAAGGCGAACGCGACGACCAGGCGCAGCAGCCAGCCCCGGGAGACGGCGACGGCTCCCGGAGCGGACGGGGGGACGGGGTCCCGGCCGGACGGGGACGCGGACGGCACCTCAGACGATCCCGAAGAGGATGCCCGCACCGAGGACGACGAGGGAGGTGAGGGCCGCCCACTTCACGGTGAAGCGGGTGTGGTCGCCGAACTCGACCTTCGCCATGCCGACGAGGACGTACACGGCCGGTACCAGCGGGCTGGACATGTGCAGGGCCTGGCCGACGAGGGAGGCCCGGGCGATCTCCAGCGGGGAGACACCGTGCGCGGCGCCGGCCTCGGCGAGAACGGGCAGGACGCCGAAGTAGAAGCCGTCGTTGGACATGAAGTAGGTCAGCGGCAGGCTGAGCAGGCCGGTCACGATCGCCATGTGCGGGCCCATGCCCTCGGGGATCGCGCCCACCAGCCAGTCGGCCATGTGCTCGACCATCCCGGTGCCGGTGAGGACGCCGGTGAAGACGGCGGCGGCGAAGACCATCCCGGAGACGTTGAGGACGTTGTCGGCGTGCGCGGCGATCCGGGCCTTCTGGTCGGCCATCACGGGGAAGTTGACGGTCAGGGCGAGGGCGGCGCCGAGGAGGAACAGGACCGGGATCGGCAGCACCTCCATGATCATGGCGGTGAGGAGGGCGAGGGTGAGCCCGGCGTTGAACCAGTAGAGCCTGGGGCGCAGGGTGGGGCGGTCGGGGTCCAGGCCCTGGAAGCCCTCGTCGTCCGAGTCGGAGTCCGGGGCGGCGGCTTCGGCGTCCGCGTCGGTGCCGGAGCCGCCGCCCGCGGAACCCGGCCCGCCCGCGCCGATCGCGCCCCCGCCGGCGGCACCGGCGCCACCCGTCTTGACCAGCACCGCGTCCGCGCCCCGCGGCTCCAGCGCCTCGTCCAGCGAGAGGTAGCCGAGGCGCTTGCGCTCGCGCCGCCCAAGGACGTACGCGAGGGCGATCACGAACAGCAGGCCGACGCCGAGGGCCGGGATCATGGGCACGAAGATGTCGCCCGCGTCCAGCTTCAGGGCCGTGGCGGCACGGGCGGTGGGGCCGCCCCAAGGGAGCGTGTTCATCACGCCGTTGGCCGTGGCGGCGACACCGGTCATCACGACCAGGCTCATCCCGAGGCGCTTGTAGAGCGGGTACATCGCGGAGACCGTGATCATGAAGGTGGTGGAGCCGTCGCCGTCGAGGGAGACCACGGCGGCGAGCAGCGCGGTGCCGACCACGATGCGCAGCGGGTCCGCTCTGCAGAACCGCAGGATGCCGCGGACGATCGGGTCGAAGAGGCCGACGTCGATCATCACGCCGAAGTAGACGATCGCGAACATCAGCATCGCGGCGGTCGGCGCGAGGGTGCCGACGCCGTCGAGGACGTACTCCCCGAGCTGCGCGCCCTGGCCGACCGCCACACAGAAGAGGGCCGGTATGAGCACCAGCGCGGCGATCGGCGACATCTTCTTCGTCATGATCAGGACCAGGAAGGTCGCGATCATGGCGAAGCCGAGGATGGTCAGCATGGGGGCCCCTCAGGTTCGTCCTTGAACACTCCGCCCGGGCACTCCACCCGGGGCGGCGGTCCGGACGACGCTAGGGGCCGTCCTATGCCGTTAACAAGATGTTGACCCGTGAGCAATACGAGCAAAACCCCAGGTCAGCGATGTGCTGCTCAGTCGAGGGGGGCGACGGAGACCGGGAAGCCGTTGAGGACCGCCGTGCCGGAGAGCGGGTCGAGCCGAGTACCGTCGAGGAGCTGGTTGACGTTCGCGCCGGGGCTGGCGGCGGCGACGGAGAGGCGGACTCCGGGCCGGTCGTGGCCCCAGCCGTGCGGGAGGCTCACCACGCCCCGGCGCACGTCCCCGGTGACTTCGACGGGCGCCTCGATCCGGCCGCCGTCCGAGGTGACGGCGGCCCGGCCGCCGTCGGTGAGGCCGAGGCGGGCCGCGTCCTCGGGGTGGATGTGCAGGGTGAAGCGGTTGGAACCGCCGTTCAGCGCGGGCACGTTGTGCATCCAGCTGTTGTTGGAGCGCAGATGGCGACGGCCGACGAGGACGAGCCCGTGGGCGCGTTCACCGAGGGCGGCGGTGAGCCTCGGCAGGTCGGCGGCGATCGGGGCGGGCAGCAGCTCGATCCGGCCGCTGCGGGTGCGGAGCACGCCCGGGAGGCGCGGTCGCAGGGGGCCGAGGTCGATGCCGTGCGGATGGGCGCGCAGGGTCTCCAGGGTGAGGTCGTAGGGGCCGAGGCGGAGCATCAGGTCGAGCCGGCGTTCGGCGCCGTTCCGGCCGGTGAGGGCGGCGGCGACCTCCTCCGGGTCCCGGCCGTGCAGGGGCGAGTGCGGGTCGGCGACGGCCTTGGCGAGGGCCCCGCGGATCACGGTGTCGTCCACGGCGGACGGGTCGGCGCCGTGCGTACCGGAGACGGCGAGGACCAGGCGGGCGTGGATCTCGCACTCGTCCATCAGCCCGGGGGCCAGCGGCACGGCGGGCGGGGTGAAGCGGACCTGGTTGCGCACGGCGAGGGCGTTGAACGCGAAGTCGAAGTGGGCGCTCTGCGAGGGCGGGGGCGGGGGCAGGACGACGTCGGCGTGGCGGGAGGTCTCGTTGAGGTACGGGTCGACGCTGACCATGAAGTCCAGCCCGGCGAGGGCCCGGTCGAGGCGGTCGCCGTCGGGGGCGGAGAGGACGGGGTTGGCGGCGATGGCGATCAGGGCCCGGACGCGGCCCTCGCCGGGGGTCTCGATCTCCTCGGCGAGGGCGGCGACGGGGAGTTCGCCCTTGGCCTCGGGGTGTCCGGAGACGCGGCTGGCCCAGCGGCCGAGGGTGAAGCCCTTGCCGGGGGCGGCGGGGCGCGGCGCGCGGTCGGTGGCGGCGAGCGGGAAGAGGGCGCCGCCGGGGCGGTCGAGGTTGCCGGTGAGGATGTTGAGGACGTCGACGAGCCAGCTCGCGAGGGTGCCGTGGTCGACGGTGCAGCTCCCGATGCGGCCGTAGACGGCGGCGGTGGGCGCGGCGGCCAGTTCCCGGGCGACGGTCCGGATCTCCTCGGCGGCCAGGTCGCAGGCCCTGGCGACGGCCTCGGGAGTGAAGGGGGCGACGGCGTCCCGGACGGCGTCGACGCCGTCGAGGTGGGCCTCCAGGGCGCCCGGGTCGGTGAGCTTCTCCTCGAAGAGGACCTGGGCGAGGGCGGCGAGCAGCAGCGCGTCGGTGCCGGGGCGGATGGCCAGGTGCCGGTCGGCGAGCCGCGCGGTGCGGGTGCGGCGGGGGTCGACGACGGTGAGGGTACCGCCGCGCCGGCGCAGGGCCTTGAGGCGGCCGGGGAAGTCGGGGGCGGTGCAGAGACTGCCGTTGGACTCCACGGGGTTGGCGCCGAGCAGCAGCAGATGGTCGGTGCGGTCCAGGTCGGGGACGGGGATGGCACCGGCGCTGCCGTAGAGGAGGCCGCTGGAGACGTGCTTGGGCATCTGGTCGAGGGTGGAGGCGGTGAACAGGTTCCGGGTGCGCAGCGCGGCGAGGAGCACGGGCGGGTAGAGGCCGCCGGCCATGGTGTGGACGTTGGGGTTGCCGAGGACGACGGCGACGGCGTCCCGGCCGTGCTCGGCGGTGAGGGCGGGGACGCGGGCGGCGATCAGGTCGAAGGCTTCCGCCCAGCTCGCCTCGCGGAGGACGCCGTTCTCCCGGACGAGGGGGGTGCGCAGCCGGTCGGGGTCGGCGTCGAGCGCGCCGAAGGAGGCGCCCTTGGGGCAGATGAACCCGGCACTGAAGACGTCGTCCCGGTCGCCGCGGGCGGCGGTGACGCGGTCGCCGTCGACGGTGAGGCTGAGCCCGCAGGTCGCCTCGCAGAGCGGACAGATCCGCAGCGCGGTCCGGGTTCCGGGGGCGGGGGCGGGGGCGAGTCCGGGCGCGGGGGCCTCGGTGCGCGGGGTGGTCCCGGGGCCGTCGGCGGCCGCCGGACCGGGGGCGCCGGTCCCGGTCCCGGGCGTGGGGGCGGGGGTGGTCGGGGCGGTGCGGGGCACGGGTCCTCCCGGGGCGGCGGGTGTCGGCGGTGACGTACCGTCCCACGCGAGCATACCGACCGGTACGGACGGGCGGGAGGGCCGGAACCGGACGCCCCGCGCGGCGCACCCCGGCCCGACCCGCCCGTCAGCCCGCTCCCTCCCCAGGCCCCCCACGCCCCTCAGACCCCCTGATCCCCCAGGTACTCCGCCAGATACGCCCGCACCAGCCGCCGCGTCTCCGCCACGATCCCCTCGTCCCCCGGCGGCCCCGCCCGGAAGGCGAGTTGCAGCAGCGCGTCGGCCGCCTCCACCGCGACCAGGACCGCGCGGCGCAGCTCCGCGTCCGCCGGGCGTCCCAGGTGCGCGGCGAGCAGGCCGCTGAGCCGGCCCGCCACCTCGCTGTCCACCCCGTTCACCCCGTCCGCCCGCACCCCCACCGGCACCTGCGCGCCGAAGTCGATCAGCGCGAAGCCGGGCGCGGTGCGCTTCATGGCCAGGTACTCGTCGAGGACCACGTCCACGAAGGCCCGCCAGTCGCCCCGGGGCACGGCGGCCAGCCCGGCGGCGATGCGCTCGCCGTAGCGGTCGAGGTTGCGGTGCCCGAGGGCGTCCACGAGGGCGCGCTTGTTGCCGAAGAACCGGTACACCGAGCCGATCGGCACCCCCGCCCGGGAGGCCACCGTCCGGGTGGTCAGCTCCTCGTAGCCGCACTCGTCGAGGAGTTCGGCGCAGGCGTCGAGGATCCGGGCGAGCCGGTCGGCGCTGCGCCGCTGCACGGGCACATGGCGCAGGGAGGGCTGAGGGCGCGGGGACACGCGCCCCATGATGCCGCCCCGATGCCGTTGACGGGCCCGCTCCGGAATCCTACGGTTCTCCATAGGAATGCGGGCGGCGGCACCCCGCGGCAGGCGTTCCACGGACGGGCCACCCGGCCCGCACGGCACACGGCACAGGAGCGGGCGATGAGCGGCAGCGAACAGGCGCGGAAGATCGTGGCAGGACTGACCCCGGAGTCCTTCTCCTCCGGATTCGGCAACGAGCACAGCTCCGAGGCGGTCCCCGGGGCCCTCCCGCACGGGCGCAACTCCCCCCAGCGCGCGCCCCTCGGGCTCTACGCGGAGCAGCTCAGCGGCAGCGCGTTCACCGAGCCCCGGGCGCACAACCGGCGCTCCTGGCTGTACCGCGTCCGCCCCTCGGCCGCGCACCCCGCGTACGTCCGCACGGACAACGGGGCCCTGCGGACGGCTCCCTTCACCGAGACCGTCCCCGACCCCAACCGCCTGCGCTGGAACCCGCTGCCGCAGCCCGCGCCCGGCACGGACTGGCTGGCGGGCCTGTGGACCCTCGGCGGCAACGGCGACGCGGCGCAGCGCACCGGTATGGCCGTGCACCTCTACCACGCCAACGCCGCCATGACGGACCGGGTGTTCGGGAACTCCGACGGCGAACTGCTGATCGTGCCCGAGCACGGCGGTCTGCTGCTGGTCACGGAACTGGGTCTGCTGCCGGCCCGTCCGGGCGAGGTCGCGCTGATCCCGCGCGGTGTCCGCTTCCGCGTCGAACTCCTCGACGACACCGCCCGCGGATACGTCTGCGAGAACTACGGGCAGCCGTTCGAGCTGCCCGACCTCGGCCCGATCGGCGCCAACGGCCTGGCCAACGCCCGGGACTTCCTGGCCCCGACCGCCGCGTACGAGGACGTGGAGGGCCCGGTCGAGGTGGTCAACAAGTTCTGCGGCAACCTCTGGACCGCGACCTACGACCACTCCCCCCTGGACGTCGTCGCCTGGCACGGCAACCATGTCCCGTACGTCTACGACCTGCGCCGCTTCAACGTCATCGGCACGATCTCGTACGACCACCCGGACCCGTCCATCTTCACCGTGCTGACCTCGCCCACCGACACCCCGGGGCTGGCCGGGGTCGACTTCGTGGTCTTCGCGCCGCGCTGGCTGGTGGGCGAGGACACCTTCCGTCCGCCGTACTTCCACCGGAACGTGATGAGCGAGTACATGGGCCTGATCGAGGGCGCGTACGACGCCAAGGCCGAGGGCTTCGTGCCGGGCGGCGGCTCGCTGCACAACATGATGTCGGCGCACGGCCCGGACCGGGACACCTTCGAGAAGGCGAGCGCGGCCGAGCTGAAGCCGCAGAAGATCGACGACGGGCTGGCGTTCATGTTCGAGACCCGGTGGCCCCTGACCGCCACCGCGCAGGCGGCCGGGGCGGCCCATCTGCAGGAGGAGTACGACAACGTGTGGCAGGGTTTCGAACGCCACTTCCGGCCGTAGGCGGTCTCCGCCGCGCGCCGGGCAGAGAACCGACCGTCCCGTACGGAGACGCCGTGACCTCCTCCCCCTCCTCCTTCGCCCCCGACTCGCTGGTCCTGAACCGCAAGCTCCCGCTGTGGTACCAGGTCTCGCAGTCGCTGCGCGCCTCGATACTGGGCCGCGCCCCCGAGGCGTCCCTGCGGCTGCCGACCGAGGAGCAGCTCGCGCAGCACTACGGCGTGAGCGTGCTGACCATGCGGCAGGCGCTCAAGGAGCTGGAGGAGGAGGGGCTGATCAGCCGGCACCGGCGGCGGGGCACCTTCATCGAGCCCGGGGCGCGGCCGAGTGCGCCCCGGCGGCTGCTGGGCTCCATCGACGCGATCGTGGCCCAGCAGTCCGGCGAGCGGACCACGGTCCTCGGGCACGGCCCGCGTCCCGTGCCCGCCGACCTGGCCGAGCACTTCCCGGGCCTGGACGAGGTGGTCGTCTTCCGGCGGCTGCGCCGCGACGGCGACAGCGGCGAGCCGACGAACTGGGCGGAGAACGCGCTCAGTCCGGAGCTGGCGGCCCGGGTGGACGTGACGGACCTGGAGCGCTGGCCGATGACCAAGGTCCTCCGGGACGTCCTCGGCGTCCGCATCAGCCGCATCACGGACACGGTCGAGGCCCGCCTCGCGGACCCGGAGACCGCGGAACTCCTCAGCGTCCCGCTGCTGAGCCCGATCCTCCACTACACGGGCGTCACCTACGACGAGGAGGGCCTGGTCGTGGACGTGGCCCGCATCCGGTACCGGGGGGACCGGTTCTCCTTCTCGGTGACGGTGGATGCGGCGGACTGAGGGGGCTCACTAGCATCGGACGGGTGACCACCGCACCCACCGGGCCCGAGGCAGAGACGTACCGGAACGCCCTCCTCGCGGACGCGCCGCTGCTCGACGAGCTGATGCCGTGGTCGGTCGCGCCCCTGCGGCTGGGGCGGGGCTGGGTGATGGCCCCGGACGCGGGCTCGCTGCGGCGGCGCTGGGACGCACTGGTCGGGGCGGCGGACGAGGCGGCGCGGGAGGCGCTGTTCGAGGTCAGCCGCTCCCGGGGGCCGCGGAGTACGGTGGCGCGGCTGCCGGGGCAGCGGGCGGCCGGCACCGGGCGGATCGCGCACGAGACGGGCCGCTGCCCGGAGCCGGTCCGGGTGCTGCACGGCGCGTACGACGAGCAGTGGCTCCTCCCGGACAACCGGCTGATCGACGCGGCCCGGCCCGAGTTGTGGCGGGTCCTCGACACCACGCACCAGCTCTTCGCCGTCGAGCAGGGGCCTGTCCCCCGGGCCGGCGGCCCCGCGCTCACGGTCACCGCGCACCTGCCCGACGGGCGCTCCCCGGCGGGGCGGCCGGGCCGGATCCGGCCGCTGTACCGCAGGCCCGGCGGCCTGGAACCCAACCTCGCGCCCGGCCTCACCGGGCAGCTCGCGGACCGCTACGGACTCCCCGTCACGCCGCGCGACCTGCTCTGCTGGATCACCGTGGCGGCGCACGCCACGCCCCGGGGCTGCGCCGTCCCGCTCACCGCGGACCCGGCCGCCTGGGCGGAGGGCGTGGCGCTGGGCCGCCGGCTGGTGGAGGTCCAGCTCCGCGGGGCGCACGGCCTGCCGCGCCCGAAACTCCCGGGCGGCCGCCGCCCGTACGTCCGCGCGGCGATCCCGGCCCACCCGGACGCCCTGTCCTACGACCCGGCCGACGAGACCCTGCTGATCGGCCCGACCGGCCGCGTCTCCCCCGTCCCGGCGGCGGCCTGGGAGGCCGAGGCGGGCGGCGTCCGCGTCCTGGAGCAGTGGTTCGCCCGCCGCACCGCACCGGCGGAAGCGGGCACCCTGGAGGCGCTGCGGCCGGCGTCCTGGCCGCAGGAGTGGACCTCGGAGCTGCTGGAACTGATCACCGTCCTGGCCCTCCTGGCCGAACTCGGCCCCCGCGCCGCCGCGTTGGCTACCGCCCCTCCCCTGACGGCCACCGACCTGCACACGGCGGGCATCCTCCCGGCCCCCGCCGCTTCCCACCGCCCGGCCTCGGTCCTCGACCCGGAGGAGGAGGGGCCGGGGGGTCAGCTGACGCTGGTGTAGCGGCCTCTCACCCCCGGGACGGCTCCCCGTAGCGCGCGGCCAGCGCGGCTCCCCGGGTCCGGAGGGCCGTGCGCAGGGAGGGTGGGGTCAGGGCCTCCGCGTCCAGGCCGAGTTGCCACAGGGCCCACTCCGCGTGGCGGGCGTCCTGGAAGGTGACTTCCAGGCGGAGGCGGCCGTCCTCGGCGGGTTCCTCCGCGCGGACGGCGAGGGCGGTGTCGAGCAGTTCCTCGCGGCGGGCCGGGTTCATCAGGAGCAGGGCGGTGAGGTGGTCGCCGTCGGAGAGGAAGCGGGCGGAGCGTTCGCGCCAGATCCGGTCGAGGTCGACCCGGTCGGGGCGCTGGGCCGGTTCGGGGAGTTCCTCGGCGGTCAGGACGCGGGAGAGCCGGTAGGTGCGGTCCGCGCCGGACCGCGTGGCCAGGAGGTAGGCGCGGTCGCGGACGGTGACCAGGCCGATCGGGTCCACCGTGCGCCACCGCGGGGCCCGGCCCGTGGCCGCGTAGTGGATGCGCAGTCTGTGTCCCGTGAGCACCGCGCGGCGGACCACGGTCATCGTGGCGGCGGGCACCTCGTCCGTGACCAGCCGGCGGGCGAGCAGGTCGGTCTCCGGCTCGACGAGGAAGCGCCGGGCCGCGTCGCTCGCGGTGGTCCGGTGTCCCTCGGGCAGCGCGTCGGCCACCTTCCGCATGGCCGAGGCGAGCGACGGGCCGAGGCCGAACACCTGCTCGCCGCGCGCCGATCCGGCGGTCAGCACCGCGAGGGCCTCGTCGTGGTTCAGCCCGGTGAGCTCGGTCCGGAAGCCGGGCAGCAGCGCGAACCCGCCGTACCGGCCGCGTTCGGCGTAGACCGGGACACCGGCCGTGGACAGCGCCTCGATGTCGCGCAGCACGGTGCGGGTGGACACCCCCAGTTCGCGGGCGAGGGTGTCCGCGGTCAGCCGGCCGTGCCGGCGCAGCAGGAGCACCAGGGAGACCAGCCGGTCGGCGCGCATGGCGGGAACTCTACGGAGTCCGCGCCCATACATGACAGAGGGTGTCATGAATGGGCGGAAGGCTCGTCGGCACGAGGCCGGGACCGGCGCCGCGCCCTGCGCGCCGCCCTCGGCCCGGTAGGTCCGACGACGAGCCGAAGGAGCTGATGCGGCGATGGAACGAACGGTGAAGCGGACGACGGGGGAACGCACGGCGGTGGAACACACGACGGTGGAACGCACGGCGGTCAACCCGGTCACCTGGTCGGTGGAGCTGGGGTTCAACCAGGGCGAACTGGTCTCCGGGCACACCCGGACCCTGTACCTCTCGGGCCAGACGGCGATGAGCGAGGACGGCAAGCCCCTGCACGAGGGCGACATGGCGGCGCAGCTGGCGCTGAGCACCGACAACCTGGAGGCGGTGCTCGCCGAGGCCGGTATGTCGCTCGCGAACCTCGTCCGGCTCACCGTCTACACCACCGACGTGGATCTGCTGTTCCGGCACTACGGCGGGCTGGCGGGGCGGCTGGGCGCGGCCGGGGCGGCACCGGCCACCACGATGCTGGGGGTGACCCGGCTGGCGATCCCGGGCCAGCTGGTGGAGTTGGAGGGAACGGCCGTCGCGTAGCGGAAGCCGCGGGGGGGCCGGACTCCCCGGGGGCCGAGGTCCGGGGGCCGGGGTCCGGGGGTGACAGCGCCCCGCCCCGCGCGGTAAGCAGACCGCATGGACGATGATCAGCAGCCCCTCCCCCTCGACGGCGTCACCGTCGTCGCCGTCGAGCAGGCCGTGTCCGCGCCGTTCGCCACCCGGCAGCTCGCCGACCTCGGGGCGCGGGTGATCAAGGTGGAGCGGCCGGACGGCGGGGACTTCGCGCGGGGGTACGACACCGCCGCGCGGGGTCTGGCCTCGCACTTCGTGTGGTGCAACCGGGGCAAGGAGTCGATCGCGGTCGATCTGAAGGACCCGCGCGGCCGGGACCTCGTGCACCGGCTCGTCGCGGACGCGGACGTGTTCGTGCAGAACCTGGCGCAGGGCGCGGCCGCGCGGCTGGGGCTGGACGCGGTCGCCCTCTGCGCCCGGCACCCCCGGCTGGTCGCCGTGGACATCTCCGGGTACGGCGCCGGCGGCCCGTACGCGCACAAGCGGGCCTACGACATGCTCGTCCAGTGCGAGGCGGGCCTGGTCTCGGTGACCGGAACGCCCGGGGAGCCGGTGAAGGCGGGCATCCCGGCGGCCGACATCGCCGCCGCGATGTACGCGTTCTCCGGCGTCCTGGCCGCGCTGCTGCGGCGCGCGGCCACCGGACGCGGCGGCCCGGTGGAGGTCTCGATGCTGGAGGCGCTCGCCGAGTGGATGGGGCATCCGCTGCACCACGGGATGCACGGCGGCGAGCCCCCGCGCCGGACCGGGCTGGCGCACGCGGTGATCGCCCCGTACGACGGGTACGCGACGGCCGACGGCAGCCGGGTGCTGCTCTCCGTGCAGAACGACCGCGAGTGGCGGCGGCTGGCCGAACAGGTGCTGGAGCGGCCGGAACTGGCCCACGACCCCGACTTCGCGACCAACGCGGCGCGCACGGCGAACCGGGAGCGGACGGACGCCGTGGTGGCCGGGGCGCTGGCGGTGCTGAGCGCGGCGGAGGCGGTCGGCAGGCTGGAGGCGGCGGGCATCGCGTGCGCGCGGATCAACACCGTCCGGGACGTGGCCGCGCATCCGCAGCTCGCGGCCCGCGACCGGTGGCGCGAGATCGACTCACCGGCCGGTCCGCTGCGGGCGCTGCTCCCCCCGATCACCCTGCCGGGCGGGGCCCCGGCCCGGATGGGGGCGGTCCCCGCGCTCGGCGAGCACACGGACACCCTGCTGCGGGCCCTGGGGACGACGGCCGAGGAGACGGCCGCGCTGCGCCGGGACGGGGTGGTCGCCTGACCGGTGGCGGGGGGGCCGCCGGGGGCGGCGCGGCGGGCACGCGAGTGCGGGCCGGGAGCGCGCGGGCCCGGCCCGGGGCGCGGCTGTCTCAGCGGGTGTGCTTGCGGGCGGGCCGCCGCCGGGGCGTTGGAGCTGGGGCGTTCGCAGTGGCAGGACGCGCGAGCGGGCCGGGCCGCCGCCGGAGGAGCGTCGTCGCGGGGCCCGTCCGGCGGGCGGGCGCGGGAGCACGTCCCGTACGGGGCGGCGTGAGCCGGTGGTGCGGAGAGCGGGGAGCTGGGCGTACGGCGCCCGGCCGGGTACCGGGGTGCGCGGGCGTACAGGTAAGCGGGCGGAGGCGCGCGGGCCCGTCACGCGCGCCGGGTCCGGAACCGGGTGCGCGCCGGTCGCGCACCGGCGTCCGGTGGGCGACCGGCGCGCGAGGGCCGGCCGGGTGTGCTCGGGTGACGAGCGCGGGAGACGGGTCGGTCAGCGGCGGCTGCCGAAGAGCGAGCGGCGCAGCCGCCGCAGCGGCGCGAACAGCGAGACGCGTGCGCTCTTGCTCCTGCGTCCGCCGTGCGCCACCTCGCGCGAGGTCAGCTCGCGCATCAGCAGGGTCGCTTCGGCGGCCTCGCGCTGCGGCACGGCGGGACCGCCGAGCACCGCGAGGTGGCGGTCGAGACGCGAACTGGTCGCGCCGCTCCCGCAGGTGATGGCAGGCACGCGCGGCCTGCTGCGAACTGTTATCTGATCCATGTCACTCCCCACCCGTACGAGACACCCGGCCCGGGCAGATTAACCCTAGCGCCCCGACGGGACACCCGTGTATCCCGCCTCCATGATTCAGCACACGCGTACGGAGGTTGACGGTCACTCTCCGAATACGGGCGCATCCAGGGCGAGTTGACGGAACGGTTCCTCGCCGCTCCGGCCGGAAACTTACTGACGCAGCGTCACGGAGGTTCATTTTTCCGTGAGTTCAACTAGATTGAAGGAGTTTTCACCGTGTTGCGGCCGACGGTTCGGGCAGGGGGAACGGCATGAGCGAGGCACCGGGATCGGGCCGGATGATTGCGGAGCGCTACCGCCTGATCGGGCCGCTCGGCGAGGGCGGCACGGGCGTGGCGTGGCTGGCCCGCGACGAGCTGCTGGACCGGGACGTGGCCGTCAAGGAGATCCGCGTACCGGCGGGCCCCGACGCGGCGGCCACACGTGCGCACTACGCACGTCTGGAGGACGCCGCCCGCCGGGCCGGACGGGTCGCGCACCGCAACGTCGTCGCCGTGCACGATGTCGCCGCGGGCGAGGGCCGGCCGTGGATCGTGATGGAACTCGTGCGCGGGCTGGCCCTCTCGGAGGTCCTGGAGGCCGAGGGGGCCCTCCCGCCCCGCCGCGCCGCGCAGATCGGGGCCGAGGCGCTCGCGGGACTGCGGGCCGCGCACGCGGCGGGGGTGGTGCACGGTGACGTCCGCCCGTCCAAGGTCCTGATCGCCAACGACGGCCGGGTGCTGGTCACCGGCTTCGGCGCGGCGGACCCGGGCGGTGGACCGGAGGCGGTGGCGAACGGCGCGGCGGCGGACCTGTGGTCCCTGGGTGCGCTGCTGCACACCGCGGTGACGGGCCGGGCCCCTGACGGCGGGGCCGGGGTCCCGGAGCGGGCGGAGGCGCTGGGCCCGGTGATCGAGGGACTGCTGCGGCCGGACCCGGCGGACCGGATACCCGCGGCGGACGCGGAGCACCGCCTGCGCCTGGCGGCCGCCGGGGGCGGGCGACACGAACCGGGCCCGGGCGCGGACGGCCCCGCCTCACCGGCACCGCTTCCACCGCGCACGGAGTCCGAGGCGACGGGCGGCGGGCCCGGGGGCCGGGCGGACGGGGACGGGGACGGGAGCCCTGCGCCGGACCCGGTCGGTTCCGGGGACGACGAGCAGCGGACGGGCGCCGGCCCGGCCGGCCGACTGAGCCCGGTGGCGGTGCTGGCCCTCGGCGTGGTGGCGCTGCTGGCGGCGGTGGCCGCGCTGGTCTGGACGGTGACGGGCGGCTGACGCCCGCCTGGGAGCCATGAGCGGGGCGCCGGACGCCGGCCCCGGTCGGGGAGCCGGCGCGGCGCGAAGCGAGGCGCGGTCAGTCGTTGGCGTTGAGGACGGGGAGATAGCCGCCGGACTGTCCGGCCGCCGTGGGGTGGTACGACTCGCCGATGTTCAGCCAGTTGACGCTGTGCAGCCAGGCCGCGCCCGAGCAGATCTCGTGGCCGGTGAAGGTCCCGACGACGCTGCCGAAGGCGTACCCGTGGTCGGCCGCGCGCTTGGCGATGGCCGCGTTGAGGTGGTCGGACGCGCCGTTGATCGCGGCCCGCTCGTTCTCGGTCAGCCCGGCGATGCAGCTGCCGTTCAGCTTGTAGAAGCGGGGGTAGCCGAGGACGACCACACGGGCCGAGGGCGCCTTGGCGCGGATCGCGGAGTAGACGGTGTCGAGCCGGCCGGGCAGGGTCGAGTCGACGTACGCCTTGGCCTGGTTGATCCGGTTGATACAGGTCGACTCGGACTGGAGGACGCAGGTGGTCATGACGTCGGCGAAGCCCGCGTCGTTGCCGCCGATGGTGACGGAGACGAGGTCGGTGCCGGAGCCCAGGGGGCCGAGCTGGTTGGCCGTCACATCGTTGGTGCGCGCACCCGAGCAGGCGGTGAAGGCGAAGGAGGAGGGGGCGTTGGCGGCGGCCCAGAGCGCGGGGTAGGCACGGTTGGTGCGCTTGCAGTCGCCGCTGGATCCGATGTAGTTGCCGGCTCCGACACCGGAGGAGTAGGAGTCGCCGAGGGCCACGTAGTCGACGGCCTGGGCGGAGGAGTCGGCCTGGGCGGCGGTCGCTCCGGTGAGAGCGAGGACGGCGCCGAGGAGGAGTGAGGACGAGAGTGCCGCGAAACGGGACAGCTTCATGGAACCTCCCAGTTGGCAGGGTCTCTGCTTCAACTTTCGTAGCAACGCGCGCACTTGGCGGGAAGCGTTCGTGCCGAACGTGTTACCGACGGGTTTTGGGGAGATGAAGCGTATGCCGTGATGAACGTGAAGATCCGGCATTGGTCCGGCGTTTCGGACATCGAAAGCGCAGGTGGGCCCGGACGGACGGTATACGGCGGGCGCGCGCCCGGCCCTGGCGGCCCGCCCGGACCGGTCCGCACACGGACCGGCCCTGGCGGCCCGTCAGCCCCGGTCGCCGTACTCCGCGCGCAGTGCCTCCCGCACCGCCGCCAGCGCCGCGGCCCGGGTGAGACCCAGGCGGCGCGCCTGCGCCACGTACACCGCGGCGGCGTTCGCGGCCTGGCGGTCCGCCGCGTCGCCCGCCGCGGCCACGACCGTCCCGTTGCGGCCGCGGGTCTCGACCACCCCGTCCGTCTCCAGCGCCCGGTACGCCTTGGCGACGGTGTTCGCCGCCAGGCCGAGTTCCTCCGCCAGCGCGCGGACGGTCGGCAGGCGGTGGCCCACGGGGAGCAGACCGGAGCGGGCCTGCTCGGCGATCTGGGCCCGGACCTGCTCGTACGGGGCCTCGGCGGCGGCCGGGTCGATGGTGAGGTTCAAGGTCACGGGCTGATTGTGCCTCAGCTCCACCCACCCTCCTGACCACCTGAATCCGACCACTCCAATATTGGGAGGCGACATGGCGGCGGACCACATAGCCTCCGGCACCATGACTGTTATCGTGCGTGATTTCCGCCCGGAGGACGGCGCCGCCGTGACCCGGGTGCGGCGGGCCGCTCTGCCGTTCGACGTGACCACCCCGGAGTCCCTGGCGTTCAGTGTCCGCACGGCCCACCCCGACAAGAGGTTCCGGCTGCTGGTCGCCGAGGAGGACGGCGAGATCGTCGGTGCGGCCAATGTCGGGGTCGCGTACGAGGCGTCCGAGCCCGGGCTCTCCTTCGCCAACCCGGTCGTGGACCCGGCGCACCGGGGGCGCGGTGCGGGCGGACTGCTGCTGCGCACGGCCGAGGAGCATCTGGCCGCGGCGGGCGCGGTCTCCCTCTTCTCCTGGGTCGAGGACACCCCCGCCTCCCGTGCCTTCGCGGAGAAGCGGGGCTACCGGCCGAGCCGGCCGGCGCACTTCCTGCACCTGGACCTGACCTCCGGCACGCTCCCCGAGCCGCCGGCCCTACCGCCCGGCGCGGAGCTGCGCACCGCCGCCGACTACGAGGACGACCCCCGTCCGATGTTCCTCGCGGACGCGGAGGCCACCTCGGACGAACCCAGCGATGTCGGCGCGGACTTCTCCGACTACGAGGACTGGATCCGGCACACCTGGGAGAACCCGCTCCTGGACCGCACCCTGTCCAGTGTGGTCGTCGTGGACGGCGAGGTGGCCGCGTTCACCGCCGCCCTGACCGACCGGGAGACCCGCTACTGGAGCGGCATGACCGGCACGGCACGCACCCACCGGGGCCGGGGCTACGCCAGGATCGCCAAGAGCGACTCACTCCGCCGGGCGCGCACGGCCGGGCTCACGGACGCGTACACCAGCAACGACGCGGACAACGGGCCGATGCTGGCGGTCAACACCTGGTTCGGCTACCGGGTCTGCGCCTCGGAGGTCCGGTATGTCCGTTCCCTCGTCTGACCCCGGCGCCCGGACCGGGTCCGCCCCCGGTACGGAGGTCGTCCTCGTCAAGGCCGGGGTCACCAAGATCCGCTACCCGGCCGCGGTGGTGCGCGACGACGGCGGGCATCTGGTGCTCCGCGCTCCCTGGGCGGCCCCGGGCGTACGGGACTTCGGCTTCGTGCGCTTCGAGCCGGGCGATGTGTTCACCGAGCACTACTGGCGGGACCGGTGGTACGCGGTGAAGGAGGTGCGCACGGGCGAGGACGTCCTCAAGGGCTGGTACTGCGATGTGACCCGGCCCGCCGTGGTCGGGGGCGGCTCGGTGGTGGTCGAGGACCTGGACCTCGACCTGTGGGTGTCGGCCGACGGCACCGCCGTACTGCGCCTGGACGAGGACGAGTTCGCCGCGAGCGGCCTGCGGGAACGCGACCCGGGCGCGGCGGAGGCGGCCGAGCGGGCCCTCGACGAGCTGGAACGGCAGGCCCGTGCGCCGGGCGGCCTCGCGGCCCTGCTCGGCTGACGCGCGGGTGCGGCCCGGGACCGGGTCCCGGGCCGCACCTGTCACGGGACGCGCGTCCCTCAGGACACCCCCGCCCGCCGGTCCGCGTCCCGGTCCACGCCCCGGTCCGCCCGCCGCCCCGCGAAGAGCCTCCGCAGCAGCGGCCACGCCAGCAGCAGCACCACGATCGCGTACACGGTGACACTGAACGGCGTGTTCACCAGCCCCGTCGCGCTGCCGTCGCTGATCTGGAGGGCACGGCGGAGCTGCTGTTCGGCGGCCGGGCCGAGGATGACGCCGATGACCGCCGGCAGCACGGGGAGCCCGTACCGGCGCATACCGAACCCGATGAGGCCGATGACCAGCAGGATCACCAGGTCCAGCGCCTCCCCGCCGACCGCGTACGCGCCGACCGCGGCGAAGAAGAGGATACCCGCGTACAGATACGGGCGCGGGATGCGCAGCAGCTTCGCCCACAGCGGCGCCAGCGGCAGGTTGAGGGCGAGCAGCAGCACCATGCCCACGAAGAGCGAGGCGATCAGGCCCCACACCAGCTCGGGTTCCCGCTCGAAGAGGAGCGGGCCGGGCTGGATGCCGTACTGCTGGAACGCGGCGAGCATCACGGCGGCGACGGCGGTGGTGGGCAGGCCGAGCGTCAGCATGGAGACCAGCGTCCCGGCGGCGGAGGCGGAGGCCGCCGACTCCGGCCCGGCGACGCCCTCGATCGCGCCGCGCCCGAACTCGTCCTTGTGCTTCGACAGCCGCTTCTCGGTCACGTACGACAGGAAGGTCGGGATCTCCGCGCCGCCCGCCGGGATCGCGCCGAACGGGAAGCCGATGAACGGGCCCCGCAGCCACGCCTTCCAGGTGCGCCGGACATCCGAGCGGGCCAGCCACGGACGGCCGACCGGTATCGCCTCCCCCGCCGTGCGCCGCAGATGGGCCGCGACCCACAGCGCCTCGCCGATCGCGAAGAGCCCGACGGCGACGATGACGACGTCGATGCCGTCCGCGAGTTGCAGGGACCCGAAGGTGAGCCGGGACTGACCGGTCATCTGGTCCAGGCCGACCAGCCCGATGGTGAGGCCGATCAGCAGCGAGGCGAGCCCCCGGATGCGCGAGGAGCCCAGGACCGAGGTCACCGCGATGAACGCCAGCACCATGATGGCCAGGTAGTCGGGCGCGCCGATGCCCACGGCCAGCTCGGCGACGGTCGGGGCGAGCGCCACCAGCAGGATCGTGCCGATCATGCCGCCGGCGAAGTGCCCGATCGCGGCGGCGGCGAGCGCCTGGGAGCCGCGCCCCGTCTTGGCCATCGGGTTGCCTTCGAGCGCGGCGACCACGGCGGCGCTCTCGCCGGGGGTGTTGAGCAGGATGGACGTGGTGGAGCCGCCGAACATCGCGCCGTAGTAGATCCCGGCGAACATGATGAACGCGCCGGTCGGGTCGAGCCCGTAGGTGACGGGCAGCAGCAGCGCCACCGCCATCGCCGGGCCGATCCCGGGCAGGACGCCGATCGCGGTGCCGAGCAGCACGCCGACGGCGGCCCAGAGCAGGTTCATCGGGGTGAGCGCGGTGCCGAACCCGTCGATGAGGGAGTGGAGAGAGTCCATCGCTACAGCACTCCCATCAGCGGGCCGCCCGGCAGGGGCACTCCGAGCAGGTTGTTGAAGACGGCGTAGGTGACGACCGCGAGGACGGCCGCGATCAGCGGGTCGCGGTCGAGCCGCCGGCTGCCGAGGGCGAAGGCCGCGCCCCAGAAGAGCAGGGCGCCGGCGACGGGGAAGCCGACGGGCCCGATGAGCACGGCGAAGCCGAGGAAGACACCGGCGAGGAGCAGGACGGTGCGCCAGTCGCTCGGCTCGTCGAGGTCGATGTCCTCGCCGCCCTCCGACTCCCCGCGTCCGCCGCGGAGCACATCCACGGTGAGCAGGGCGGCGACGAGGAGCAGGCCGAGGCCGACGACGACCGGCACGGTTCGGGGGCCGACGGGCCCGCGCTGGGCGATGTCGACGTCCATGGTGAGCGCGTCCGTGAGGACGAGGACGCCGATGAGGGCCAGCAGCAGGCCGACGCCCAGTTCGGAGTGCTCGCGCAGCCAGGACCGGCGCCGGCCGGCGGGCGGGCCTGCCGAAGCCTCCGGAGTGGGCGCGTGAGCGGGCCCGGGGGCGGTACTGGGCCGGGGCTCGGGGAGGGGCCCGGACTCGGGCTCGGGGGTCGGCCCGGACTCGGGCGCGGGCGTGGGCCCGGACCGGGGCTCGTGAGCGGGCCGGGGGCCGGGCTCGGGGGTCGTCGTCACAGTCCCAGCTCCTTCAGCACCTGGTCCACGCTGCGGTCCTGCTCGGCGAGGAAGTCGCCGAACGCGTCGCCCGCGAGGAACGCGTCGTCCCAGCCGTTCCGCTTCATCGACTCCCGCCACTCCTCCGACTCGTGCAGGGCGGTCACGAGGGCGATGAGCTTGTCGCGCTCGGCGGCGGTGAGGCCGGGCGGGGCGACGATGCCGCGCCAGTTGGTGAACTCGGTGTCCAGGCCCGCCTCGCGCAGGGTGGGCGCGTCGAGGCCGGGCACCCGCTCGGGTCCGGTGACGGCCAGCAGCCGCAGTTCGCCGGAGCGGATCTGGTCGAGGTACTCGCCGACGCCGGAGACCCCGAACGCGACCTTGTCGCCGAGGATCGAGGCGAGGAGTTCGCCGCCGCCGTCGAAGGGGACGTAGTTGACGGACCGGGGGGCGATCCCGGCCGCCTGGGCCATCAGCATGGGCGCCAGGTGGTCGGGACCGCCGGGCGAGGAGCCGCCGCCGACGGGGAGCTTGCCCGGGTTCTTGCGCCAGGCGTCCAGCAGATCGCCGATCGTCCGGTACGGGGAGTCCTTGGAGACGACCACGATGTCCGGCTCCTCGGTGAGCCGGGCGATCGGGGTGGTGTCCGCGAGGGTGCTGGGGGCCTTGTTGGTGTGGACGGCGCCGACGACGCCGAGGCCCATGGACATGGCCAGCTTGCCGTTGCCGCGTTCGCCGACGAGGCGGGAGAGGCCGACGGTGCCGCCGGCGCCGGGCAGGTTGAAGACCTCGACGCCGTGCGTGAGCCCGGCGTCCTCGGCGTTCTTGGCGGCGGTGCGGGCGGTGATGTCGTAGCCGCCGCCGGGGGTGTTGGGGACCATGAAGCGCAGCCCGGGGATCTGCGTGCCGGTGTCGGCCCCGCTGCCCGAGGTGAGCAGCGGGGGCGCGAGGAGCACCAGCAGTGCGGCCCCGAGCAGGGCGATGGGGGTGCGCAAACGCACGGGCACGCCTCTCGTGAGCGATGGGTGGGTGTGAACCTGGGGGTGACCTGGGGGTGCCGGCCGCGGGGAACGCGTCCGCGCGGCCGCCTGTGAGGTGGCCCACATGTTGCCCGCGTGTTAACGAGCTGTCTCTCTTCCGGAATCAACGGACGTTGTGGTCCTTGTGGTCGCGCCCTACCGTGTCGGCGTGACGAACGTGCTGGTGGTGGACGACGACTTCATGGTCGCCAAGCTGCACAGCCGCTATGTGTCCCAGACGGAGGGCTTCACGGTCGTGGGCGTGGCGCACAGCGGCGCGGAGGCGCTGCGCGCGGCCGAGCGGCTGCGGCCCGACCTGGTGCTGCTCGACGTGTACCTGCCGGACATGGACGGCATCGCCGTGCTGCGCGAGCTGCGCGCGGCGGAGGCGGCCGATCCGGGGCGGGTGAGCGCGGACGCCCTGTTCATCACTGCGGCCCGGGACGCGGCGGTGGTGCGTTCCGCGCTGCGGGCCGGGGCGCTGCACTATCTGATCAAGCCGTTCAACCAGGCGGCGCTGCGGGAGCAGCTGCGGCACGTGGCCTCACTGCGGTCGCGGCTGGCGCGGCTGGACGAGGCGCGGCAGGAGGACGTGGACCAGATCTTCGGCACCCGCCCGCCGGGTTCGCGCGAGCTGCCGAAGGGGCTGGCGCCGCACACGGCCGAGCTGGTGGAACGCATCCTGCGGGAGCACCCGGGCGACCTGTCGGCCTCGGAGTGCGCGGAGGCGGGCTCCCTGTCCCGGGTGAGCGCCCGCCGCTACCTGGAGTACTTCGTGGACACGGGCCGTGCGGAGGTCACCCTGCGGTACGGGGGGACGGGGCGTCCGGAGCGGCGCTACCGGCGGGTGGGCTGAGCCACGGCTTCCCCGTCCGTCAGGCAGGGGGCGGCTGGTGCAGCCCGAACGCCGAGCCCTGGTCGTCCTCGCAGATCAGGAACCGTCCGAAGCGGGCGACACTCTCCTCGCCCCCGCTGAGATCCGTCTCGTCGACCCGCCCGCCGAGTTCGCGCACCCGGGCGAGGGCGGCCTCCATGTCGTCCACCCGGAAGAACACATACGGCCGCGCCCCCGGGTCCTCCCCGTGCACCCCGCCGGACGGCCCCTCGGTCCGGATCGCGTACCCCCCGCTCTCGGTCGCCCCGGCCTCGAAGACCCAGCCGAACAGCCCCCCGTAGAAGGCCCGGGCCCGCTCGGGGTCACCCACACCCAACTCGAAGAAGGAGATCTCACCGGCCATGCTGACTCCTGCGCGTCGTTGCGGTCGGGTCCCTTCCACCGTAGGCCGCGGGCCTACGGGGTGCACCCGGCCGGGGCGGCGGTGGCGCCCCGGCCGGGTGCACAGTCACACCGGCTCGACGCGGATGAAGCCGAGGGAGGCCAGCCCTTCGGACCGGCACAGCCGGTCGGAGGGGCCGTCGACCTCGGTCTGGAGGAGTTGGTAGGCGGCGCCGTGGGACTGGCCCCAGTGCATGGCTGCCCGCCACAGGACACGCCCCAGGCCCTGGCCCCGGAACTCGGGCAGGACGGCGAAGTACTGGGGCATGAGCCGGGGGCGCCCGACGGCGTCGGGCTGGATCTCCATGGGGCCGATCGCACCCACGATCCGGCCCCCGACGGCGGCACCGAGAACGGGGCCGCACGGGCCGGCCCGCATGCGAGCGTCCAGAAAGGCCAGGCCGTCACCCGCCATGGTCACGGCGAACGGTGCGAAGGTCTCCTGCACGACGGCCGGCCAGTCGGTGACGGGGCGGACCGGACCGCCAGGGTCGGGGCAGGGGTCGTTGGTGAAGTCCTTCAGCCGGATACGAGTGCCGCGCGGGTGCGCGGTGTCGGGCCCGAGGGGCCGTACGACCCGGGCGCCGACCACGTCATGCGCGGCGGCGAGCTTGGCCGCCAACTCGGCCGCCTCGTCCGCGACACTGTCGCGGACACCGTAGGCGAAGACCCTGACGGTGCCGCGTCCACGCCGGCTCAGGGTGGGAACGAGGGTGCGCTCACGCTCGTGGACCACGTCCTCGCGGAGGACCTTCTCGTCCTTCTCACCACCCCAGCGCCGGTCCTTGTCGTAGGGCAGGAAGCCCCCGGTGACAGCTGCCCGTAGAACGTCCTCGAAGAGGTCGACGCTCAGGGCGTCGGGGTGGACGGGGCCGAGGGTCGGCACGATCGGCGCGGTCAGTACGGGCCGGAGCCAGTCCCAGCGGAAGAACATGAGCGGCACCCTAGCGGTGGGGCGGTCTGGGCTCGGGCCCCGACGCGGGTACGCCGGGGCCTGAAGGAAGTTGACCGGGTCGTATCGGTCAGTGGGGGTTGTCGTCCCCGGCGTCGCAGGAGCACTCCGCGCTCTCCACGATCACGTCGAGGTCCTGGACGGCGGTGATCGACGCGGCCGCGACGGGCGGGGCCGCGCGACGGGCCGAGGCGGGCGGGCCGGGGAGGATGGTCACCGGTACGGGCGGGGTCATGAGGCGGTCTCCTTGTCTCCGTGCTGGCAGTAGCTGTGCAGCGGCGCCTTGGCCTCCTGGTAGTGCTTGGCCAGGGGGCGGCAGACCCGGCAGGTGCCGGACAGGGCGCAGCCTTCGCACCCACCGGTGCGAAGCATGAGGCGGTCGGCGATGGCGCCGAGCCGGGTGAGGCCGTCGATGCCTTCGGCCATCAGGTCGATCCGGTCGTCGCGGCCGACCTTGCAGATCGAGACCTTGGCGTGCGGGTCGGCGTGGAAAAAGGTGTGTCCCGCGTTGCAGCCGGCGAACGGCTTGCGCTGGCGCAGATGGGCGGCGGACTGGGCGAGCAGCGGCTCACCGCCGCCGTAGATGGTGGGCGTCATATTCGTGTACGCGTGGTTCTCGACGTTCCACTCGTCGGCGAGGGCGGCCATCTCGTCGGCCTCGTCAGCGTTGTCCTCGGTCACCACGACGTTGATCCGCAGCGGGAGACCCGCCTCACGGGCGGCGTCCATGCCGCGCCGGAACGCCTTCCACGCCCCGCGGCGCTGGGTGAGCGTGTCGAAGGACTCCTCGCTCGCCCCGTACATGCTCACGACCAGCCGGTACGGCGGGCAGTCCCGGAAGAGCTCAAGGAGGTCCGGCCGCCAGAGCAGCGAGCCGTTGGTGGAGATGGTGAGCATCATCCCGGCCTGCCAGGCGTACCGGTAGGCATCCTGGAAGTGAGGGTCCATGGTGGGTTCGCCACCGGTGATCTGGAGCCAGAGGACACCGGCCTCGCGCATGATGTCCAGCAGCCGCACCTTGTCCTCCCAGCCGAGGCCGGAGAACGGGCGCTCGCCCAGGTAGCAGTGCTTACAGTCGAAGTTGCAGCCGAGGTTGATCTCCCAGGACGCCCGGCAGTAGCCGTACGGGGACGGCTCGCGCACCAGCACCGTGCCCTGCGCGGGCCGGCCGATCAGGTCCAGACCCCACACCTCCGCGGCCGTCTGTACTGCCCAGGAGGGCAACCTCCGGTGGTCGGTGACGGCCTGGCGCAGGACCTCGTAGTCGTCGCCGGGGATACGGGCCCCGGCCCTCGCTCCGGGCTTGAGGAGCAGATGTCCGTCGAGGAACGGGGAGACGATCAGAGCGTGGGCCATCGGTGGCCCTCCTTCCGGATCAGACAGTGGATCTCACCCAGCCCGTTGCAGGTTCCGCAGGTCTTGCCGGACGAGTCGGCGCCGCTGCCGTCGCAGTCCGCGCAGCTCTCGTTGCGAGGAGGAAGAGGGCGCCGCCGGATCACGCGACCACCACCGGTGCGGCCAGCTCGGCGCGCACGGTCTTGCCGCTGCCGTCCGAGTTCGGGAACCAGCCGACACGGGCCCCCAGGGCCGGGCCAGACAGATTCCTCGGCCGGACACCTCGGTCGGGCACGGGGCGACAATCGATCCGAAGCCGGGAAACGCGGGCATCGGGTCGGACACGTCGATCAGGAGGGTTCCGTCCTCCAGCATCGCGAGCCGTACACCGGCCAGGATTCCCGGCTCACCGGCGTGCCTGACCGCGTTGGCGATCAGCTCGGACAGGATCAGGACGACGTCCTCGACATCGCCGGCCCACTGCCACAGGGTGAGCATCCGACGAGCGTGGATACGGGCCAGGGGCACACTGCCCTTCACCATCGAGTATCCAAGGGACCACTCCTGCGCAACAGGAGCCACAGTTTGCGGGTTTTCGATCGAGGCCACCGTCATGGCTCCTCCTCGCCAGCGGTTCAAGCCGCGGTCTCCTCGGACCGCCGCACCCATAGAGAACCGCGGCCCACCAGGCGAGGCACAGGCAATTGCCCCGCCGGGACGCCTCCTGCCAACCGGAAATTTTTACCTGATCAGGTGTCAGGTTCCTGCGCTCAGAGCTACCGTGCCCGCATGACGGGGAACGAGTTACTCGCCGCCAAAATGACATCGGCGGGCCTGAGGCAGCACGAACTCGCCCAGGCGCTGAACGATGAGATCGACACCCTCACCGGCAGGCCCGGCACCCTGCAAGACCGTCACATACGGAACTGGTTGACCGGGAAGACCAGGTGGCCCCAGGCCCGGCAGCGGCGCGCCCTCGAAGCGGTATTCGGTTGCACCGCTCAAGAGCTCGGCTTCATCCCGCCGCCACGCTCCACGACACCGCCCCCAGCATCACCGGAGGAATCTGTGCGGCGACGCACGTTCACCGGCAACGTAGTCGGCCTCGTCGCCGCCACTGCCCTGCCGCCCCTGCCTGCCACGTCGTACCGTCGCATAGGAATGAGCGACACCGAACGTCTCCGTGCGGCCTTCGCCGAACTCGTCCAATCGGACAACGCGACCGGGGGCACCCCTGGTCTGGAGACCCGCGCGGTCGCCTTTGCCCACCACGCGATGGAGCTTCAGGCCGTCGGGTCCGCAAGTCAGCGCGTCCGCGCCCGGCTCTACGAGCTTGCCGCCGCCTTCACCGGAACCGCGCTGTGGGCCGCGGTGGACTCCTGCGAGCCGGAGCGAGCGCAGCGGCACCTCGAACGCGCGATGACCCTGGCCGGGCTGTCCGGCAGCGCCGAGATCACCCTGCGCCTGTGGGGACACGCCGGCATCCTCGCCCGCCAGACCAAGCGGTTCAACGACGCCGTCGCCGCAGCGACGGCCGCACGGGCCTCTGCCGCCTGCCGCCGGGACCCGCTCTTCCGTTCCCTTGCCCACGCGCGTCTCGCCACCGCGTACTCCGGAGCCAAGGAGCCCACCGCCGCCCTGCGGGCTCTCGAACACGCCACCAAGGCATTCGACAGTGCCGACCCCCACGCCGACCGGCCCGTCTGGACGGACTTCTACGACCGGGCGGAACTGCACGGTCTGTCCGCCCTCGTCCATGCGGAAGCCGGTCGTCACGACGAGGCGGAGGCCCACCTTCACCACACGCTGTCCCTGCTGCGCCCCGGCTTCAACCGCAACCGGTCGTACTACCGATCCCAACTCGCGCTGGCTCAACTGCGGCAGAGCGAGGCTGAGCAGGCATGCACGACCGCCCTCTCTGTACTGCCCGCACAACCGGGTGATTCACTGACCGAGCGCACAAGCCGGTTGCTCGCGGAGTTCACGGCAGGGCTGAACTCTGTCGCGCCCAGGGCACGGTGTACGACCGAGTGGATGGACCAGTACCGCCCGAGGAGGCCGCGATGACCGCCGAGATCCGGCACTGCACCGCCGAGCAGCTTCCGGAGATCAGGCAGCACATCCTCGACATCCACGCGGAGGTCCGACACCGGGACTTCGGCCTCACCGGACCGTTCTACGACGTGGAACGCTTCGACGAGCGGCTGTCCACGTACGCCTCACGGTCCGGCTGGAGCGCCGTTCTCGCCACCGAGGACGGGGAGCCCGTCGGGTTCGCCTTCGGCTGCCCGCTTCCCGCCGACACCCGATGGTGGTCCTCGATGATCACCGAACTGCCGGACGGCTATACCGACGAGGACGGCGCCCGTACGGTCGCCCTCAACGAGATCGTCGTCCGCAAGCCGTGGCGGGGGCGCGGCATCGCCTGGCAGATCCACGAGGAGTGGCTGTCACGCCGCACCGAGTCCCGCGTCACCCTCCTGGTCAATCCCGCCAACGGCAACGGTGCCGTCCAGGCCGTGTACGAGGCATGGGGCTACCGGACGATCGGCAAGCAGCAGCCGTTCTCCGACTCCCCCGTTTTCGCCTGCATGACGCGCGAGCTGCGCTGACCCCTTGACCGGGCACGCGCGTGGGGAGCCACCGCACGCGATCGACGGCCGACGCGTGGACCGTCATGGATGGTGAAGCTCTCTGACGTGGGCCCGCTCCCCCTCCGCAGGCGCCTCATCCTCAGTGCCCGCTTAGCCGCGCCTTAATAGGACCATAAGGATCGCCGGATCCCTTCCCCAGCAGGCGATTTCGGGGTTTCGAGGGGCTAGCTTGCTCAGACGTCGGGGCCGGTGGGAACCGTCGGCGCCGTAGTCCCACGGGGGGCCGCGCCGCCGGTTCGTTCCGGTCCCGCCCCCCCCACCCCCGTTCGAAGGAGAACCCCACCATGACCGCTCGCCGCAAGGTCGCCACGGTCGCCGCGCTCGGTCTCGGGCCGCTGGCTCTGGTCTCGCTGGCCACCGCCCCGGCCGCCGCCCACGGTTCGATGACGGACCCGGTCAGCCGGGTGTCCGCGTGCTTCGCCGAGGGGCCGGAGAGTCCGCAGTCGGCGGCGTGCAAGGCGGCGGTCGCGGCCAGCGGCACCCAGGCGTTCTACGACTGGAACGAGGTCAACATCTCCAACGCGGCCGGGAACCACCAGCAGCTCATCCCGGACGGGAAGCTCTGCAGCGCGGGCCGCGAGAAGTACCAGGGGCTCGATCTGCCGCGGGCGGACTGGCCGTCGTCGCCGATGACCGCCGGCAACCGCACCTTCCAGTACAAGGCGACCGCCCCGCACAAGGGCACCTTCGAGCTGTACATCACCAAGGACGGCTACGACCCGACGAAGCCGCTGAAGTGGTCGGACCTGGAGGCGCAGCCGTTCGCCAAGGTGACCGAACCGAAGCTGGAGAACGGCGCGTACGTCTTCGACGGCGTCGTGCCGGACAAGTCCGGCCGCCACCTGGTGTACTCGATCTGGCAGCGCTCGGACTCCCCCGAGGCCTTCTACACCTGTTCCGACGTGGTGTTCGGCCAGGACAGCGGCGGCAGCGGCGGCGGCAGCCCCGCGCCCACCGCCTCCGCCCCCTCCGACGCGGACATCGAGGCCGGTACCGACAAGTCGACCGTGAGCCACGGCGGTCACGGCGGCGACGAGCACGCCGGGCACGACAGCGAGGGCAGCGGTGACGGTGCCGCCGAGAAGCCCGCGAAGGAGGCCGGCGGCAACGCGGCCGAGCCCAAGTCGGCGGAGGAGCCGGCCCCGGCGAACGCCCCCGAGGCGGCCGGCGGGGACGCCGGTACCGCCGCCGCGTCGGACGGCTCCGACGAGAAGCTGGCCGCGACGGGCGGCGACAGCAGCACCACCTATCTGGCCGTCGGCGGTGCGGCGGCCCTCGCGGTGGGCGCCGCGGCGCTGTTCGGCCTCGGCCGGCGCCGGTCCGCGACGGCCGGTGGCCGCCACGGCCGCTGACCGACCGGGCACGGCCCGTCACTGACGCGAGGCCGCCGTACGCTCCCCTGCCCGGGGCGTACGGCGGCCTCGTCCGTTGCCGGAGGGCAGGGTCAGGGGTCAGCCGAGGACCGACAGGCAGGTGGTCGGTTTGGCTTTGGCCGGGTCGAGGGCGTTGGCGACCTCGTGGAAGGCGATCAGATCGAGGGTGCCGATGGCGACGTGCTCCGAGAAGTCGATCGGGCAGAGGTCCTGGAGCAGCACGTTCCGGACGCCCGGGCCATTGAGGAACTGGGAGCGGTAGGGGGTGACCACCTGGTCGTACCGGGTGGCGATGACGGTGTACTTCACCCCGGGGACGGTGTCGCCGCCCGCGTTGAGCCGGGTCATGAACTCCGATCCGGCGACCTGGGCGGCGAGCGCCGGGGTGTGCTCGTTCAGCAGCCCGGCGATGCCGGGGAAGTAGGGCAGCAGCTTGGTGAAGCCGCCGAGGGTGGTGCCGTGGTTGCTGGGCGCGATGCCGACGAGGGCGTTCACCTCGGCCGCTCCGCCGAGGAACTTGAGGTAGTGGCGGGGCATCATGCCGCCCTGGGAGTGGCCGACGATGTCGACCTTGGGGGCGCCGGTGGCGGCCCGGACCCGGTCGACGAAGGCGTCGAGCTGGGCGGCGGATGCCTCGATGGGGCCGAGGCCGTGGAAGAAGGGGACGCCGGGCAGTTGCCCGTAGTCGAGGGAGAAGACGCAGTAGCCGCGCTTCACCAGGTAGGGGGCGAGGACGAGCCAGTTGTCGACCGAGTTCCCGAAGGTTCCGTGGACGAGGACGACGGGGCGGGGATGGGCGGCGGAGGGCTTGCACCGGTAGTCGTTCCAGCCGCTGGCGGGGGCGGCGGCGGTCGGAGCGGCGGTGGCGGTCGCGGTGGGGGTGAGGGCGAGGACGGTTGCCAGCAGCAGGGCGGACAACGGTCTGAGCGCACGTTTCCAGGGCAGCATCGGTCGTTCTCCTTGCGGCTCAAGGGAGTTCGATGACTGTGCTGTGTTCGGTGACTGTGCTGTGGGAGTGGCTTGCCGTGCGCACGACAACTCTGCATTCAACGTACGAGCGGGTAACCGCAACAGGGAAGTTACGTGCCGGTAAAACTTGCCGGTAGGACGGGGAATCCGGGCGGGAGCGACCGGGCGCGCGCCCCGCCCGGTGCGACGGGTCGACGAGGCGCGGCCCGGTACGGCGGGGCGCGCCGGGCTCAGTGGCCGTGGTGCGTGAACGCCGCCCAGATGTACGCCTCGTCCAGCGGCAGTTGCGCCCGCCCCCGCAGCAGGGGCGCCAGGTCGGCCGGCACCACACGGTGCGGATCGGTCATCCAGAGCTGCGCGGCGCGCAGCGCGTCCGCCGGGGAGCCCGCCGCCTCGGGGCAGACGTCCCGCCCGCGCCCGCTGACGTAGTGGTGGAACATGTACATCACCATCGAGGTCCGGCTGTCGTCGGAGACCGCCCACAGGGAGCCGACGACCGACGCCGCGCCCGCGCCCAGGAAGGCCGTGGCGAGGGTGAGTGCCTCGTCGTGGTCGTCCAGCGTCAGGTCGCTGGTGCAGTTGGCCAGTACCAGCAGCCCTCCCGGCGCCCGGGGGTCGCGGCCCTGCGCGGTCCGCTGGATCTCCGCCACCGTCAGGCGCTCGGGAGGGGTGGCCGCCGGGTGCAGCTCCAGGCTGGAGAGGGCCGGTGTGGCGCGCGCCGCCGCATGGCAGTTCACATGGCACACCGCCGCGTTCGGCCCCTCGCCGCCCGGAAGCCGTGCGGCCACCCGCGCCGCGGTGACGGCGTGCTCCGGCGGGGGCGGGCCGCCGGTCCCGTCCGGGGGCAGGCCCAGCACCGTGGCCGCCGGGTAGAGGCGCGCGATCAGCCGTGCTTCGTCGTGCATCGCCCGGGTGCCGCCGGGATCGGCGACGACGAGCTGCGCATCCTCCAGGGGCAGCCGCGGGCGGGTGGCCACCTCGTTGAGCCGGCGGGCGGTCGAGCAGTACGAGATCACCGCACGCGCGCAGGCCGGGACCGCGCCGTCCGCGCCGTCCGGCACCAGGGCGGCGTGCCAGGGCACCGGTCCGAGCAGCCCCACGGGGGACAGCACCAGTCGCGGCGGCCGGTCCGGCCCGGCCGGCAGCACCTTGCCGATCACCGACGTCATGGCCACCTCGCCGGCCCAGGCGCGGACCGGGTCGAGCGCGCGGCGCCACGCCGTGGAGGCGGCGCCGGCCTGCTCCCTGCTCCGCCGGTACAGCTCCCACATCACCGCAGGGGCGTCCTCGGCGGGCACCTCCGCCGGATCCCGCGCCGCCGCGCTGAACCGGCCCAGCGCCTCGGCGTAGGAGGCGGCCGCGCCTCCGGGGTCCGTGCAGAGCCCCGGCAGCGGCACCTGTTCGACCTCCCCGCCGGACGTCACGACGAGGGCGTCCCCGCCGCCGTTCCGGCCGGGGACGAGATACACCAGCGCGTCGTACCCGAGGGCGCGCAGCGCTTGTCCGGTCTCCGCGGGTGCGGGGGCGGAGAGGAGTTGCTGTTCCGCAGGGCCGCCCTCCAGCGCCTGCAGGACCCTCCGCCGCAGACTGTCGGGCAGGGCGGCGGACGCCGCGCCCGCCGGGGCGGCACCACCGGTGGGGTGGTGCCGCCGCCACTCACCGGCGAGGTCCTCGCGCCCCTCCTGCTCCAGGAGTTCGGGCACGGTGGCCGCGACCGTCGCCGCGTTGAGGACGAGCCCCCGGCCGAGTTCCAGGGCGTCGACCGCCTCCTCGACGCGTCCGTCCTCCAGACACCACCGGACGAGGCGCATCATGTCGCCGCCCACCGCACGGGCCGATGTGAGCGCCGCCTCGGTGCCGGCCTGGAGCAGCACCGCCCGCCCGTGCGCGGCCAGTACGGACTTGCCCGCCGCGCGCGACTGTGTGCGGTGGTCCGCGTCCCGTGGGCCCCGGGCCCGCAGGGCACCCGCGAGGGCCCGGGCGAGCAGCACGGTGAACGGGTCCCCGGGCCGCGAGTTCACCGCCGCCCTCGCCTCCTGGAGCAGGGACACCGCGCGCCGGAGGTCCGCCGGGTCGTGCGCCAGCCGGTGCCGGACCATGAGCAGATGCGCCAGGCCGTACTGGCAGCGTGCCCGGGCGCCGTGGAAGCTCTGGCCCGCCTCGTCCAGCCCTCGGGTCAGCAGGGCGATGCCGCGGTCGAGCCCGGAGAGCGCGCGCGGGGCGGTGCCGGGTGGTCCCGCTACGGGCGGGGCGGTGCCGGGCGGACCCGGCGCGCGTTCGCCCGCGCCGGGCGGGTGGCCCCGGCCTGCGGCGCCTCCCTCCGGGAGGTCGAGCAGCTCCGCGTGGGCGGACAGTACGCCGGCCGCCCGGAGCAGCAGCGGTGCGCGGTGGGCGCTGCCGGGCGGGCAGGACTCGGCCGCCCGCAGGATGTCGTCCAGCGCCGCCCGCAGGTCCTCGGTCCGGCCGGCCGCCGCGGCCCGGGCGGCGCGGAGCTGCGCTTCTTCGGCGGTCGTCGCAGGGCGGAGGGGGTGGGTGCCGGGGAGGGCGCCGGCGGCCTCGGCGAGGAGGCGGCCGATCCGCCGGGTCTCCTCCTCGCCGTCCGTCCCGCCGTTGTGGTGCCGGACCGCCGCGAGGCGCAGGAGGGCGGCGAAGGCGAGCAGTTCGGCGGAGTAGCCGTCCGGCGGGGACTCGGACCGGGGACCGGGCCCGGACTCCGGCCAGGGCCCGGACCGGCGCTCGGGCTCGGCTCGTGGCTCGGGCTCGGGCCGCAGCAGTCCGGCGGGCAGCGCCCCGTCGTCGTGGTGGGCACGGGCCAGCAGCACGGTGAGTCCGGGACAGGGCACCCGGGGGTCGTGGCGGTCCCGCAGTCCTTCCGTGATCCGGCGGGCCGCCGAGAGGTCCAGCAGGTCACCGAGGAGCAGATAGCGGTCGCGCAGCAGGCCGGCCAGGAACAGGGCCAGCCGGTCGGCGAGAGCGCGGGGTTCCTCCCCCGCGAGGGTGCACGCCCGTTCGGCGAGGGCGATGGCCTCCTCCAGGTCCGAGGTCTCGCTCTCGTGCAGCCAGCGCCGGTGCAGGGCGAGGGCCCGAACCGCCGTCGCCGCGGCGGACGCCGGGGCGTCGTCGGCGCCCACGACCTCCAGGACGCGTCCGACCGGCAGCGTGAAGGGGTAGGGCCGCCCGTCGCCCGGGAGCACCGCGGCGGCGGACGACACGATGTCGTCGGCGGAGTCGTACCGCTCAAGAGACTCGCACCGCTCGGGAGCCCCGGGCGGGCCGTACCGCTCCGCGTCGCCGGAGCCGCCGGGGGCGGCACCCCCGGTGCTTCCGTCGCGCGGGGCCGGCACCCGGCCCGTCCCGGTGACCACGCCCAGAAGCCGTCGCAGCAGCCCCGTGCCGTCCACCGGTCCCGGGCCCCCGAGCGAGGCGACGAGATCGCTGTCCGGCGGCATGTACGCGTGTCCCGCCCTCAACAGGGCCTCGGAGGCGGCCACTTCGGCGGGCCCGGCGTCCGCGCGTCCGCCCGGCCCGGCGCCGAGCGCTCCGGCCGCCAGCAGCAGGAACCCCTTCAGCGGCGCCTCGTCGGCGTCGGCGTGCTCCGACGCCCCGAGAAGGCGGTCGCTCCAGTACCGGCAGGTCGCCTCGTCGAACTGCTCCGGCGCGCGCAGGTACTCGACCAGCAGCAGCAACAACTCGTACGCGGGGACGGGCAGTTCCCTGCTCCCGGTCACCGTCCTGAGCAGGTAGTGCAGGGTCTGGACGTCGTCCTCGACACTGGGGTGCCGTGAGATGTCGGGAACCTGCGGCGGGCCGGCCCCGGCGGGCGGCTCGGCGGTGAAGGGGGCGCTGGTCCAGATGCTGTTGGCGAGCGCTCCGATGAACAGGTCCTCGAAGTCCTCGGAGCGCAGTTCGCTGCCCGCCGGAGCCCGGTCGAACACGATCCGGAACCACCGCACGGCCTCCCGCACCCGCCCGGTGTCACGGGCGGGCAGACCGACGACGTAGCCGATCAGCAGGCTGACCGCGAGTGCGCACGCCGCCGCCTCGTAGAGGTCGTCGTCGTAGCCGTGCAGTCCGACACCGGTCCGCAGCAGCTCGATCGCTCGCTCGTTGTCCGCCCGCAGCCCGGGGACGTTCGCCGCGAGGGCGATGCCCGGCTCCGTCCGCTGCGGTGTCATGGCCCGCAGGAGGAGAGGGGTCAGGTGGGGACCGGCACGGCGCCGCGTCCGCTCGAAGAGGGCCAGGGCCAGGCGGATGCAGACGCCGCCGCGGTCCGGGTCGTCGGGCGGCACCAGGCCGATCAGCTCTTCGCCGCGGCGCACGATCAGATCGAGGTCCGCGTCGGTCGGATCGGCCTGCGGGAGCATGCTCGACGTGGCGACGAAGGCCATGAGCAGAGGGAAACGCTCCCCGGCCCGCTCCTCGGGGGTGCCGTACGCGGCTTCGTGACCGGGGCCGGCGCCCTGTTCCGCGCGGTCGAGCTCGTCGAGTGCCAGCCGGAAGTGGAGCCAGGCCTCGCGGATGTCGGCGGCGGGTGCGGGGAACGCGGAGTACGGTGCGCTCTTGTGGCGTTCGGCCCGGTCGTGGAGGAGGAGCGCCAGGTCCATGCGGTGGGCGCGGGCCTCCTGGGGGACGGTCCCGGGATGGTCCAGGGCACGCAGGTACCACTCCGTCAGAGTGCGCTCGGTGTCCGGTCCGGGGTGGTGGTCGTGGAGGTGGCGGGCGAGCAGCACGGAGAGCGCGGTCGTCTCGCCGCCGATCTCGTCGGCCCACCCGGTCATCGGTTCCAGGAGGCGCAGCGCCTCCACCGGGTCCCCGGTGCCGTGCAGGTTCGTGCCGGTGCCGTACGGTCCCGGGCCGGTGCCGCGGGTACTGCCGGGAACGCGGGCGCCGTCGGGAGCGCAGGCGTCGTCGGGAACGCGGGCGTCGTCGGGAACGCAGGCGTCGTCGTGCCGGGCGAAGAGGAGCACGGCGAGCCGGTAGCGGGCCTCGGGCTCGGCGTCTCCGGGCGCGGCGCACACGGTACGGAGCACCTCGACGGCGGCGTCCCGGTCGGCGGCGCCGTCCGGGGTGGCCGGCCCGAGGAGGCCGGAGCGGTCCGCGAGGGCGAGCCCCAGGCAGGTGAGCGCCGAGGGGAGGTCGTGCAGGAGCGCCGCGTCACGGCCGTCCACCAGCGGGGTCAGCAGTGCCACGGCACGGTCGAGGTCGTGCCGCTGCGCCGACGGCCGGCCGCGGCTGCGGCGCAGCAGTTCCAGGGCCAGTTCGCACCGGCCCTCGGCGACCGTGGCCGGTGTCCACCACGGGGGCTCCTGCGGGCCCGACCGCACACCGGGGCCGTCGAAGGGCGCGAGCGCTCTCTCGTAGAGGCGGACGGCGGTGTCCCGGACCGCCGGGTCCCCGGTGAGTTCGCCTTCGAACTGCGCGGCCCGGGCGGCCGTCAGACACGCCCAGTGGTACGCGGCCGCACCGGCGGGGCACCGGTCGCGCAGCTGTTCCAGCGTGCTCCGGATCCGCCGGGCCTCCAGGGCGAGGAGTTCGGCGGGCGCGGTGCCGGCCCGTTCCGTGGCACGGATCAGCAGCAGCTCCGCCAGGTCGGTCTCGGCGGCCCAGCGCTGCGGGGAGCCGGGCGGCAGCCCGGCCGCTCCGGCGCGGAGACGGGCGATGTCCGCGTCGATCCCCTCGTGCGCCTCTTCCGTCACCGGGCGGCTCCCCGGCGCGGCACGGCATCGGCGGCAGTGCTCACGCCCATTTCTCCCCCACTCCCCGCCACCGCCCGCGAGGCGGAAATCAGCGGTCCCCGGTTCGCATTCCCCGCGATTCTGCACCGCCGGGCCGGGGGCGGGCAATGCCTTGTTCCACCGGGATCGCTTTTCCGTGTTTTCCCGTACGCTCGCCACGGAACTCGACGGCCGGCCACGGGGCGGGCGGAGAACCTGGGGGAAAGAGAATGGACGATGTCGACCTCTCGATTCTCGCGGAGCTGGAATCGAATCCCGATCGCATAGCCGAACGACTGAGCGAAGCCGACCGGGTCCGGCTCGGCCTGCTGCTGGATCTCCTCGCCGACGCCGGGGACGAGGAGAGCCTGCTGACCGTCGGACAGGCGGTGGCCTCCTACCTCCGCGCCCGGCTCCCCGCCGACGACCCGCTGCTCCAGCACTGGCGCTCGGCGGGACCGGGCCGGTCCGGGGCCCCCGTACTGCTGCGGCGGGTGGCGGCACGCCACGGGAGCCGGCCGCCCGGCCGCCCCGGCCCCCGGCGGGGCGGCGCGCCCCGGGCCGGGACCGCGGGCTCCCCCGGCGGCCGGCCCCCGGCGGCGGCCGGCTGGGACCGGATCCGGCAGCGCCTGCTGTCGGCGCCCTCCCTCAGCGAGTCGCAGGTCAGGGACCTTCTGCGGCAGGACCCCCGGCAACCGCACCTCATCAGGCTGACCCGTGAGGACGGCGAGGTGCGGCTGCCGTCGTTCCAGTTCCGCAAGGACGGCCCGGTACCGCTGGTCCTCGCGATCAACCGGGTGCTCCGGGCCTCCGAGGACCCCTGGGGAGCCGCCGACTGGTGGCTCGGCCGGAACCACTGGTTCGAGTCCGCGCCGGCCGAGGAGGTCCTCGACGAGGACGCGGCCGACGCACTGATGGCGGCGGCCCTGGCCGTCGGGGAGGGGGACTGAGATGCCGCGTCCGGCGAAACTCCCGGAGAAGCTCGCGGGCACGCCGCACCGCGTGACCCTGCCGGCCGGGACGGTGCTCCACCGGGTGCACCGCAGAACCCGCCCCGCGGGGTCCTTCAACCCGACACCGGTCGACCACCACTTCGGCGGGACCCGCTTCGACAGCACGCACAACGACCGCTACTCCTACCTGTACGCGGCGCCCGACGCGGAGACCGCGCTCGTGGAGAGCCTGCTGAAGGAGCTCCCGGTCGACGACGGGGAGCCCCGTGTGGTCTCGCTCGCCGCTCTGGCGGAGAGGCGCCTGTCCCGGCTGGAGCTGCTGACCGACGCCACCCTGCTCTCGCTGCTCGACCGCCGGGCCACGAGCGCCGTCAACCAGGGCACCTGGCTCGTCCAGGCGGAATCGCCCGACTATCCCTTCACCCGCCGCTGGGGGCACTGGCTGCGCAAGGAGGCCGACTGGGCCCAGGGCCTGGTGTGGACGTCCAAGCAGAACCATCCGGCCCCGACGCTGGTCCTGTTCGGCGACCGCTTCGGCCCCCTGCTGGGCGAGAAGGTCAACAAGGTCCTGCGCCCGGTACCGGGGTCCGGGATCGACCTCGACGACAGCGCGGGCCGGCGCTGGCTGGACGGGGTGCTCTCCGAGTACTGCGCCCGGGTCGGCAGCCCGCCGGACTGACCCGCCCCCGGACCCCCGCGCCTCCCCCGGCCCCGCCCCGGCTCCGTCGGGCTCCCCCCGGACCCGTCGGGCCTCCCCCGGGACCCGCCGGACCGGGCGGGCCCGGTCGGGCCGCGGTCCCGCCGGCCGGGTGGGACCGGGGCACGAGCCGGGCGCCGCCCGGGCGCGTCCGGGGCGCGGTCCGGGAATTGCCGGGGAATCGGGAAGAACCCACGAAAGCTGCCGCGCGTTCGTGCATAGTTGTCCCAGCACTCAGAAATCCGGTGCCGCGCACAAGCCGAAAACCGGCCCTTCAAGGGCTTCCGGTCACCGGGCTGCGCAATTCACTCAGGCGCCTCCGCCCGCCCCGGCGGGGAGATTCCGCCATCCCTTTTCCAGGAATCTTTCGGCGCCCACACGGAACGGAAATGAACCATGCCGGCATTCGCCGAGTCGGAACGCCCTGCCATTTTCCCCGTATGCCTGCTCGTCGATGTCTCCGGCTCCATGTCGGGGCGGCCGATGGCGGCGATGAACCAGGCCCTGCCCGCGATGCGGCAGGCCGTCCTCGACGACCCGACGACCGGCGAGATCGCCCGCATAGCGATGGTGACCTTCTCCGACACCGGCTCCTGCGTCCTCCCCCTGTGCGACATGGCCCACGCCGAGATGCCCACCCTGTCCCCGCAGGGCGGCACCAACTTCGCCGAGGGGTTCCGGGCCGCGCGGGCGGCGCTCGTGGACGGCATCAGCGGCCTCGGCAGGGGGACCCGGTACCACCGGCCCGTCGTCTTCTTCCTCAGCGACGGACAGCACAACGGCCCCGGCTGGCAGGCGGACTTCGACCGGCTGCGCAGCAGGGAGGACAAGTTCGGGGCCGAGGTCGTCAGCTTCGGCTTCGGCCAGGCCAACCGGGAGGTGATCGCCCAGGTGTCGACCGCCCACGCCTTCTACGCGGACGACATGGAGCCGGCCGTGGCGGTGAAGGAGATCCTGCACACGGTCCTGATGAGCATCAAGACCACGTCCGGCTCGTTCCAGGCGGGGGGCGCCGCGGGGCTGAGCGTTCCCGCGTCGACGGGTCTGACCCCGCTGCCGGTCCTCTCCGCCTGACGGCCGGCCGTGTTCCCCTTCAAGTCCCGTTTCCGCGGCAAGACGCAGGCCCGGGCATCCGCGCCCGAGCCGGCGGTGCCGACCGTGCCCGGGCCGACCGTGCCCGGGCCATCGGCCGGGCCCACCGGGAGTGACCGTCCGCCGTCCGGCCGGGAGCCCGCCACCCCGGCGGTCCCCGGGCCCACCGGGAGCGACCGTCCGCCGGCCTCCCCGGCCGGGGGAACCGGGGAAGCCGGCGAAGCCGGTTCCCGCCACGCCGAACTCCCCACGGACGCACCCCGAGTCGGCCGGCTCGCGCCGCTGCCGCCGCCCCGTCTCACCGGCGAGACCACCGGCCTGCCGAGCCTGCGGGCGGACGGCGGACTGCTGCACGGCTGCTGGGTCGCGGCGGCCAGCATCACGGGCACCTCCCATCTGCTGCACGGCACCACGGGCCAGGACGTCTACCGGTACGCCGTCGCGCACGACGGTTCCGGCCTGGTCCTCGTCGTCTGCGACGGCCTCGGCTCCCGGCCGTCCACCGCGCAGCGGGGGGCGGCCCTGCTCGCCGCCGCCCTGTGCGAGGAGGCCGCGCATCTCACCGGCGCCCGGATGGCGCTCGATCCGCGGGAGGCGCTGCTCGGCGTGCTCGTCGCCGCGAACGACTCCGTCAGGCGCCACCGCGCGGCGGCGCTGCGGGAACTCACCGATTCCGACCTCGCGGCCACGGTCGCCCTGTGCTGGCTCCCGCTCCCCGGCCCGGAGCCCGGGCAGGACCCGAACGGGACCTGCGAGCCGGGCGCCGGCCGCTCCCCCGGCCATGCGGGCGGACACGTGGTACGGGTCGGCGACTGCCACGCGTTCACCCTGACGGACGGCGTCTACGCGAACCTGTTCCCGGTCGAGGAAGGCCCGGCCAACCTCGTCTCGGGGCAGCTGCCGAGCGCCGACGTGCTCCCCCTGGCCGAGTACGCCGCGTTCCCGACGGGCGGGACGGCGACCGTGATCCTGGCGACGGACGGGCTGGCGGGCGATCTGTTCGACTCGCCGTCGGTGCGGGACTGGCTGGCGGAGCGCTGGGCGGTCCCCTGCGGCGGCGCCCGGATGCTCGACTCGCTGCGCTACCGCAGGGCGGGCTCGCACGACGACCGCACGGCACTCGTCGCCTGGCCGCCGCGGACCGACGGGACCGGGTGAGGCCCTGATGGCGCGCGAGGTCTTCGGGCGGACAGGACTCCGCTACTCCGTGGAGGACTCCGTACTGAACAGCGGCGGCCAGGCCCGTCTCTACCGCTGCCGGGACGGGGCGGGCCGCACCCGGGTGTTCAAGGAGTACCTGAGACCGCTGACGGCCGGTGCGGACCTCGACCAGCTGAAGCGCGTCCAGGCCAAGGGCACCGACATCGTCAGACAGGCCGAGGCCGCGGGGCGGCTCGCGGAGACCGCGGCCTCGTCGGTGAACTGGCCGATCGACATCGTGCCGGCCGGCAACGGGGTCGCCGGGGTCGTCCTGCCGCTGATCCCCGGCGACTTCATGCGCGCGGGCGGCGGCCCCAACACCCTCGACTTCCTGTCCCTGGCCCGTGTGAACCCACCGCGGGCGGAGATCCGCGTCAGTGTGCTGCTGCGGGTGTGCGACATCTTCGCCTTCCTGGACGACGAGCGCCTGCTGCACGGCGATGTCTCGGCCAAGAACCTCGTCTGGCGCTCCTCCCCCGCCGCCCACGCCTATCTGATCGACAGCGACGGCCTGCGCGCCTTCGCCCCCGCGCCCGTCCACGGTGTCTGCACCCCCGGCTGGGAGGACCCGCGCCTGGAGGCCGGGCGCATCCGCGCGCACGACCGGTACAGCGACCGCTTCGCGCTGGCGGTCGCCCTGTACAAGGGGCTCTTCCTCAACCCGGGCGCACCCCGTTTCGACAACGGCCGCTGGTCCGGCGCGTCCGGTTTCCCCTCCGGACTGGACGGGAGGCTGCGCGAGCTGTTCCGCAGAGCACTCGACGACCCGCTCGCCACGGACGGCCGGCCGGGGGCCGGCGAGTGGCGGGACGCCCTGACCGCCGTGTTCCTGGCCGGCAGCGGGTTCCACGACCGTCCGATCCGGGTCCTCGACACCTATGCGCAGCAGTTCCGGGACGAGTTCGCCCGCGTGGTCGGCCCGGGTGGTCGGCCCGGCGGCGGTGTGCCCGGCGGCCGGGCGGTGAGCCCCGCCGTCGTACGGCGGCCGGGCGCCCGCCTCCCCGTGGGGGCCGCGGCGAGGGGAACTCCCGGAGGCCCGGCGGCCCGGCCGACACCCCCGGCTCCGGCTCCGGCACCGGCCGCCGCCCGCAACCAGCGCACCGCGCCCTGGGCATGGGCGCTGTCCCTCGTCGCACTCGTGGTCGTGGGCGGTCTCGTCCTGCAGTTCGCCGGCCGGGAGGAGGCCGACCGGAGCCGGACGTTCTCGGAGGGGTCCGCCGCCCGGGAGTGCCCTTCGGAGGTGACCTCGGGCATGCCCGTGGGGAGCCGGTCGGACGCGGTCATGCTCCACCGCTATCGCACCAGCCGGCACGAGATCGTCGTCTGCCGCACCGCGGACGAGGAGCTCTACTACCACGGAGCGCTCCGGAACCGGCCGGACGCGAAGACCATGACGGTCCCGGCGACGGAGACCGGCACCGGTTACCGGGCGGCGAACGGCGACTACCTGTACGAGATCGACGGGGACGAGGTGCGGGTCACCCTGCCCTCCGGGTCGACGCGTTCCTACGAGCTGACCGAGGTCACCGGCCCGGACTTCACCGACCCGGGCTGAGGAGGCCCTGCCGCTCACGGTCCAGATCCGCCCTCAACAGCGTCCGCAGCTCGCCGAGTTCGTCCCAGAGCTCCGCGACCAGGAGGCGGGCGGACCCGACCGTGTCACCGGTCCGGGCGTTCCCGTGCACGATCCGCATCAGGGTGCCGTAGACCGCGTTCAGCGAGCGGTTGAGCGCGCGGGTGCGGAGCAGCAGCGGGGTGGTGAGGGACAGCTGGACCTCCGCGTAGCAGGTGCGGTAGGCGGTGCGGGCGGCGTTCAGCTGCCCGGCCGCGTCGTCGACCGCCCCGGGCGCGCGGTGTCCGGGGGCCCGGCGGAGGACGTGTGCGAGGTCGGAGAGCAGGGTGAGGTACTGGCGGGCCGAGGTGTTGAGCGCCGTGTACTGGGTCTGGCGCGTGTGGAGTCGTTCGTGGCGCTCCTGGAGCCGTCGTTCCGCCGCGAGGCGGCGTTCCTCGGCCAGCCGCTCCTCCCGCCGCGCCCGGTCGGCCCTGTTCTGTACGAGCAGGGCGGTCGCCGCCGTCATCCCGGCGCCGACCGCCGTCACCAGAAGCCCCGTCACCGTGGCATCCACACCGTTCTCCCGCCGCTCCGGTCCCGTGGGGCGTCTCTTCCGACACTCCCCAGGGAGTGACCGGCCCTCTTCCCATTGAAGCGGGGCGGCCGTTCGGGTCCGGGGTGCGCACCGGGCGGCCGCCGGGCCGGTCCCGGGCGTCTTCGGGGCGGGCGGTCCACGGGGTCAGCCGGCGGCCGGCGCCCGGTGGTCCGCGAGGGCGTCGAGTACACGGGCGGCCACCTCCGGCCGCCGCACCACGAGGTGGACTTCCCGGCGGGGGCCCAGCGTCCGGGCCCGGCCGATGCCGGTGAGCACCGCCCGGAGACTGGCGACCGGGTCGAGTCCGCCCCGTCCCGCGCCCAGCAGCGGCAGGCAGACCGAGGCGAGCGGCGGTTCGAAGCGGTTCTGCTCCCCGGCCGCCTCCTCGAAGACGTTCACCACCGACTTGGTGATCACGACGGGGGTGGTCTCGTATCCGCCGTCCGCCCTGGGGGTGACGACGGCCGCGTGGTAGATCCGCCGCACGCCGTGGCGGGCCAGCTCCCCCGGGCCGGTGGCCGCGACGGTGCCCGGCGCGACGGGGAGGCCGGGGGAGGCGAACTCCGTCATCCAGTCGCGGAGTTCGCGGGCGAGGACGTCGTCGAGGATTCCTCCCGACCTGTTCTTGCGGGCCGCGGCCCGGCGCAGGGCTCCGGAGGTCGTGAGGCGGTAGGTCCGGGACATCTCCAGGTAGACGTTCTCCGAGGAGACCAGGACGTCGACACCCGTGATGAACTCGATGGCGCCGATGTGCACGGTGATGCGGACCGGTTCACCGGCGAGCACGAGGTCCATGTCCACCGGGCCCAGGGGCACTTCCCGGCCGCCGCCACCGTCTGCGAGGTCGTCCGCCGGGTTGTCCGCGGCGTCACGGGCGGGCGCCGGGACCGCGCCCGCCCGCCGTGCCGCGGGCACGGCGTCCCGGCAGGCCGTGCCGGGCTGAGCCGGCGGCGGCACCGGCGCGGGGCCGGGGTGGGCGCACAGCGCCAGTACCGCCTCCGCGGTCTCGGCGACCACGAGCTTCTCGTGGTGCTTGCGGAAGCGGTCGGTGCTCACCCGGAACACCTCGGCCGCCCGTCGGCGCCGGTCCTGTGCGGGGCGCTCCCTGGTCCCCTGGATCAGCCCGAAGGTGTGCTCGGCCGCTGCCTGGAGATCGCCTCCGCCCAGCGTCCCCACGGCCTCCCGCAGCAGGGACTCGACCGCTCCCGGGCTCGCCTCCCCGGGGCCGCAGCCCGTGCGGAGGGCCGACGCCGCGCGCAGTACGGGGATGTCGAGTCTGCGCAGCCCCAGCAGGCCGTGGGTGCGAACAGCGGCGAGTTCCGCGACGAGATCGGGTAATGCGGCCGCTGTGGGATGAATCGCCATCCGTGCAGCATCGTCGGGGCGGTGGGACGGCGGCAAGCGGAACGAGCAGATACGTACCCGGGGGCGAACCGGTGAGCAGCCGCGCTGTGACGCTTTCCCGCCCGCCCTTGATTCGAACTAATATGCGAACATGAGAGTGGAGGCACTCCCCCCGGTCGTGATGAATCGGAGGAAACGCCACAAGCAACGGAAAGGGGGGCCATGGGCAACAGGAGGTGTGCATGTCGTTTACGCACCTCCGTGCGGCGAGCGGCTACTCGCTGCGGTACGGGGCCAGCCACCCCCACGCCCTGGCCGAGCGGGCCGCGGAGCGCGGGCTCGACGCCCTGGCGCTGACCGACCGGGACTCGCTCGCGGGCGCGGTGCGCTTCGCCAAGGCGTGCGCGGAGGCCGGGGTCCGGCCGCTGTTCGGCACCGACCTGGCGGTGCCCGGTGCGCCCGCGGCCGGACCGGCTCCGGCGAATCGGCAGCGGACCACCCCCTCCCGGGGCGGTGCGTTCGTCCTGGAGGCACCGCAGCGCGCGGTGTTCCTGGCCCGGACCGCCCGCGGCTGGGCCGAGCTGTGCCGTCTGGTGTCGGCCGCGTCGGACCAGGGCGTCACCTGGGAGGACCTGTCCTGCCCGGAGGACGAGCTGTTCGTCCTCCTCGGGGCGGACTCCGAGGTGGGGCAGGCGCTGGTGTCGGGGCGGCCGGACCGGGCCGCCGTACTGCTCGGCCCCTGGCGCGAACGGTTCGGCCGGTCGTTGCGCGTCGAGACGTCCTGGCACGGGCGGCCCGGCACCGGGCCGGGGTCCCTGCGGCTCGCCGCCCGGCTCGCGGGCTTCGCCGCCGAGCAGCAGGTGGCGACGGTGCTGAGCAACGCCGTGCGCTACGCCGACCCCCATCAGGGCGAGGTCGCCGACATCCTGGACTCCGCCCGCCTCCTGGCGCCGATCGACGCCCGTGACGCGTCCCGGCTCGACAGCGGGCAGCGGTGGCTGAAGGACGCCGGGGAGATGGAGCGGATCGCCGGGCGGATCGCGGAGGCCACGGGCGGCCGGGCCGGGGACGCGCGGCGGCTGCTCGCGGCGACCGAGGAGACGGCCGAGGCGTGCGCGGTCGATCCGGGCGACGCGTTCGGGCTCGGCCGGCTGAACCTTCCGGAGCCCGAGCTCGTGGGCGCGAGTGCCGGGACGGCGGACCGGGTGCTCGCGGACCGGTGCGCGGCGGGCATGCTGAGCCGCGCCTACCACCGGGACGGGGAGCGCTGGGACCGGCTGGAGAACGAGTTGCGGATCATCGCCGGGCACGGCTTCGCCGGGTACTTCCTGACCGTCGCCGAGGTCGCCGCGCAGGCCCGGCGGCTCGGCGTCCGCGTGTCCGGGCGCGGCTCGGGCGTGGGCTCGCTGGTCACGCATCTGCTGGGGATCAGCCCGGTCGACCCGGTGGCGCACGGCCTGGTGATGGAGCGCTTCCTGTCCGAGCACCGCTCCGCCCTGCCGGACATCGACCTGGACGTCGAGTCGGCCCGCCGCCTGGAGGTCTACCGGGCGGTACGGGAGCGGTTCGGGTCCGACCGGGTGGCGACGCTGGCCGTCTACAAGACGTACCGGGCGCGCGGGGCGATCGAGGTCGTGGCCCGGGCCCGCGGTATGGCCCCGGACCGGGCGGCCCGACTGGGCAAGGCGTTCCCACACATCCGGGCCAAGGACGTGCGGGCCGCGCTCGCCGAGCTGCCGGAGCTGCGCGAGGTCGCCGCCGAGGACCACGGCCGGCTGTGGGAGCTGGTGGAGGCGCTCGACGAGCTGCCGTTCGAGGCGGCGATGCACCCGTGCGGGCTGCTCGTCTCCGACGCGGCGCTGGTACGGCGCACCCCGCTGGCGCCGACCACCGTCGAGAACATCGCCATGTCCCAGTTCGACAAGGAGGACATCGAGGACACCGGGCATCCGAAGATCGATGTCATCGGCGTACGGATGCAGTCGGCGCTCGCGCACGCGGCCGCCGAGATCGAACGCGTCACCGGCGAGCCCCTCGACCTGGACGATCCCGCGCAGGTGCCGCCGGACGACCCCGCCACGTACGACCTGATCTCCTCCGGGGACACCCTGGGCACCTTCCAGCTGGAGAGTCCGGGCCAGCGGGAGCTGGTACGGAACCTGCGGCCGCGGTCGTTCGACGACCTGACGCTCGACATCAGCCTGTTCCGGCCCGGGCCGGTCGCGGCCGACATGGTGAATCCGCTGATCAGGGCCCGGGACAGCCGGAAGGAGACCTCCTACGCGCACCACGACCTGAAGCCGATCCTGGCGGAGACCGGGGGGCAGGTGGTCTACCACGAGCAGGTGATCGCGATCATGGTGAAGCTGACCGGCTGCGACCCGGGTACGGCGGACGAGGCCCGCCGCGCCCTGTCCGTCCCCGAGCGGCAGGGCCGGGTCCGCGCCTGGTTCGCCGGCCGGGCCCGCGAGCGCGGCTACTCGGTCCAGGTCGTACGGGACGTGTGGGGGACCCTGGAGAACTTCGGCAGTTTCGGTTTCGCCAAGGCGCACGCCGCGGCCTTCGCGCAGCCCGCCTACCAGTCGAGCTGGCTCAAGGCCCACCGGATGGCGGCCCTGCTCGCGGGGCTGCTCACGCACGACCCGGGGATGTACCACAAGCGGGTCCTGGCCGCGGACGCCCGGCGTCACGGGGTGCCGCTCCTGCTGCCCGACGTCAACCGCTCCCGGGCCGCCCACACAATCGAACTGGTGTCCGGTAAATGGGGGGTGCGGATCGGTCTCTCCCAGGTGCGCGGCATCACCGAGGCCGAGAGCGGACGCATCACGGCCGGGCAGCCCTACACCTCGGTCGAGGACTTCTGGGAGCGTGCCCGGCCCAGCCGCCCCCTGGCCGAACGCCTGGCGCAGGTCGGGGCGATGGACTCCTTCGGTGCGCGACGCGAACTCCTCCTGAAGGTCGCCGAGTTGCACCGTTCCGGACGTGGCAGGGGCGGCGGCCCGACCGCGGGCCGGCTCCCCATGCGGGAGGACGACGACACCCCCACCGGCCGGGACGACGCCACCGGCCCGGGTGACACCACCGGCCCGGCCGCGGGCCTCCCGGTCATGTCCGGCTCCGAACAGCTCGCCGCCGAACTGGACGTGCTCGGCATGGACGTCTCCCGCCACATCCTGGAGGAGCACCGCGCCCTGCTCACCGACATCGGCGCGACGCCCGCCGCCGATCTGCCGGGGCTCCGGCACGGCACCACCGTGCTCGTCGCGGGCGTGAAGGTCGCCACCCAGACCCCGCCGATCCGCTCCGGCAAGCGCGTCGTCTTCGCCACCCTCGACGACCCCACCGGTCTGTCCGACCTGGCGTTCTTCGAGGACAGCCACGCACGCTGCGCCCATACGGTCTTCCACAGCAGCCTGCTTCTCGTACGCGGCACGCTGGCCCGGCGCCCGCCGCGCGCGTTCAGTATCACCGGCACCGCCGCCTGGAACCTGACCGAGCTGATCGACCTGTACCGCGAGGGCGGCCCCGCCGCCGTCGCCGACCACCTCACCCGCCCCTCGCCCACCCCGCGCAGGCCGGCACCACGCCGCACCATCACCCAGCCCACCGGCTACGCCCTGCACCCCTGGGCCGATCTGCAACCGCCCGGCTCCCCCACCGCCCTGACCACCCTCGACGGAAGGACGTTCCACCATGCGAGTCCCGGAAGCGCGGGGTGAGCGGCGATGATCCTCTACGTCCACTTCGGCGGCCCGCTGCCCGACGCCGCATACCGCGGGCTCATCGGCCTGCTCGGCGAGTTCACGCCCGTCGTACAGGCCCTGCCGCCCGACGCGGCGCTCGCCGACGTGTCCGGGAGCACCCGGTACTTCGGCCGGGACGCCACGGGGCTCGCGGGCCTGATCCGGATGCGCGCGGCCGCGGTCTTCGACCTCGACGCGACGGTCGGCATCGGCCCCAACCCGCTGCTCGCCCGGCTCGCCGCGCACCGCGGGGAGCCCGGCACCGTCCGCGGCGTCCCCGACGACCCCGAGGCCATCACCCGGTTCCTCACCGGACTGCCCGCCGCGGCCCTGCCCGGCGTGGGCCCGGGCACCGCCCGCACCCTGGCCTCGTACGGCCTGCACACCGCGGACCGGATCGCCGCCACCCCGCTGCTCACGCTCCAGCGCATCCTGGGCGCGGCGGCCGGACGGACGCTCCGCGAGCGCGCGGCCGGCGTCGATCCCGGCCGGGTCACCGCGGGCGCCCCGCCCCGCACGGTCGGCGCCGAGCACCGCTTCGTCCGCGACGAACTCGACGCCTTCCGGCAGCGCGCCGCCCTGACCCACCTCGCCGAACAGCTCGGCACCCGGCTCCGCGACGAGCGGCAGGCCTGCCGCTCGCTGACCCTGACCGTCCGGTACGCCGACCGCGCCGGGTCCTCGTCGATCACCCGCAGCCGCACCCTGCCCGAGTCCACCGCGCACAGCCCTCAACTGCGCGCCGCCGCCCACGCACTGCACTGGTCCCTGGGTCTGCAACGGGCCCGGGTCCGCTCCCTCGCCCTGCGCGCGGACGGACTCGGCGACGCCGCGTCGGCGCCCCGGCAGCTGGCCCTCGGCCCCGACGACGACAGGACCCGCCGCATCGAAGCCGCGGCCGACCGGGCCCGCGCCCGCTTCGGACCGGGCGCGGTACGCCCGGCCAGCACCGCGGGTCTGCGGTGACACGCGGCGGGGGCCGCCCTCAAGGATGAGGACGGCCCCTGCGCGTGGCGCACGTGCACGTGGTGCCGGGTGGTGCGGGTGACGTCAGCCGATCGTCGCGCCGTACGCCGACAGCGCCTCCGTCACCGGCTGGAAGAAGGTCTCGCCGCCGGAGGAGCAGTTGCCGCTGCCGCCGGAGGTGAGGCCGATCGCCGTGTCACCGGCGAAGAGGGAGCCACCGCTGTCGCCGGGCTCGGCGCAGACGTTGGTCTGGATGAGGCCCTCGACGATGTCGCCGTTGCCGTAGTTCACCGTCGCGTCGAGCCCGGTGACCTCGCCGTCGTGGACCTGGGTGGTGGAGCCGCTGCGCTGGACCTGCATGCCCACCGTGGCGTCGCCGGCCTTGGTGATGGCCTGGGCGCTGCCGTTGTAGAGGTTGACCTCGCTCGGGGCCTCGGCGTCGCCGTCGTACTTGACCAGCGCGTAGTCGTCGCCCGGGAACTTCGAGTCGACCATCGTGCCGATCGCGGAGCCGCCGGCGGAGTCGGACCAGGAGCTGCCCGACGCACCGCAGTGGCCGGCGGTGACGAAGTGCGGGGCGCCGTCCTTGACCACGTTGAAGCCGAGGGAGCAGCGGCCGCCGCCGGAGTGGATCGCGTCGCCGCCGGAGACGAACGGCTTGAACTCGCCCGCGGTCTTCTTGAGCTCGGCCTTGGCGCCGAGGCCCTTCACCACGTCCTGGAGCTTGGCCCAGTCGGCGCCCTTGACCGTGCGGTCGGCGGTCACGACGACCTTGTTGGTGACCGGGTCGGTGGCCCAGGAGGTGCCGGGGATGGTCGCCTTCTCCGTCAGGGTCTGCCGGGCGCCGGTCAGCTCCTTCAGGGTGTTCTGGACGACGCGCGCCTTGCCGCCCGCCTCGCGCACGGTCTTGGCCGCGTCCTCGGAGACGACGTTGACGACGAGGGCCTTCGCCTTGGTGTCGTAGTAGGCACCGGCCCCGTCCGCGCCGAGGTCCGCCGTCAGGGAGACGGCGAGCGAGGTGGCCGCCGGGGCCGAGAGGGACTTGACGCTGAACTGCTCGGTGTTGTCACTGGCGTTCGCAGACTGGAACGTGGCGCCCGCGGCGACCAGGGCGACGACGGCGCCGCCCGCGACGGCAGCTTTTCTCCTGGGTATGCGACGGTGCTTCAAAGTGACCTCCTGTGGGGGGCCGTGGCAGGACAAGTGGGGTGTCCCGTCACGGAGGATGACGCGGTCCACTATTCCGACGCGTCGCAGTCGCACACAAGGCCGAGCAGCGGACGCGCACACGACAACGCGCCCCCGTTCACAGCGCCTTCACAGGTTCACGGGGCGGTCCGGCCGCCTGCCGGACCCCCGCACGGCCTCGGGGTAAACGCCCCCGGCACACGGCAGGGCCCCCGCCCGGGGGGCCGGACGGGGGCCCGATGTGCAGATGTGTGCAGGTGTGCCGGAAGGCGTTGCCGAACCGTCCCGCCGCCCCAACGGTCAGCCGGCCAGGCGCCGTTCACCCGCCAGGTGCGAGCGCAGGGTCGTACCCTCGCACCGGGTGCGGAACACCCCGCGTTCCTGGAGCAGCGGGACGACCCGGTCCACGACCTCGTCGAGGCCGCCCTTGACCGGGTCGTCCCGGATCTCGCCGCCCCCGCGCCACCTCAGCAGTCGCAGCAGTCGCAGCCCTCACAGCAGGAGCAGCCGTCCCCGCAGCAGGAGCAGCAGTCGCAGCAGCTACCGCAGTCGCAGCTGTTGCAGAGCCCTTCGCGGCGCTGCCCGCTCCACGGGTCCTCGAAGGTGCCGCAGCACATCTGGCAGGTGCAGGCGAGTCCGGCCCACACCAGGCAGCCCGCGATCAGCCCGCGCCGATCGCGGCGCGGGGGCTCCGGGGGCAGCGGCCCGCCGGGGCCGCCCGGTCCGCCGGGCGCGTAGGGGTTGCCGGGCGCGTACGGCCCCGGCTGGTGGGAGCAGGTCGTCGTGCCGAAGGCCCGGTCCACCGAGGTGCGCAGTTCGTGCGCGAGGAGGACGTGCACGAGCCGGTCGTCGGCGAAGTCGGCGTCGCGCAGGGCCAGGCGTATGCCGTGCAGGGCGTCGTCGGCGAGGCGGCGTGCCTCGGTGAGGGAGGTACCCGTCGCGGCGAGCGGGTTCCAGGCACCCGACGCGGCGTCAGCCTCCTTGTCCTCCACGGCGTCCAGCAGATGCGCGAGGCGGCCGAAGAGGCGGCCGGCCTCCGCGAGGGGCGCCGCGTTCTCGGGGCGCCCGGCGAGACGGGCGGTGTGCGCGAAGGCGGCCGCGGTGGCCGTCTCGGTCGGCTCGGTGACGGCGAGCAGCGGGGTGCCGGGGCCCGCGAGCGCCTCGATGCCACCCTGCCGGTCGACGGCGTCGACGAGGACGGCGGTGTCGAAGCCGAGGGCGGCGCCGGAGCGGGCGCCGGCCCGGTCCCAGCCGGCCGCGACCCGGCGGGCCGCCGCGGCGACCGGCCGGCGGGCCAACATCCCGTCCCCGTCGGCCACGTGGTCGCGCACCTTGGCGGAGGCGAGGACCAGGGAGACGGCGGCGGCGAGGCGGGCGCCCTCGCCGGTGGCGACGGGCGCGGTGCGCATGGCCCGCAGCGGGCAGGGGCCGGCGGTGCGCCGCTGCCCGGGGGCGCGTGCGGTCTGAGCCTCCGTCAGAACCGAGACGATCAGGCCGTCATAGTTCGTCACGATACGGGCGAACTGTCCGTGGTCGGCGCGCAACGCCAGACAGAGCCCGCACAAATGCGCCATCCACTCGGTCTTCAGGCGGTCACCGAGCCGGTGCGCGCACGGCCTGACGATTCCGAACAAGTCGGCCCCCCGTGAGTCGTTCGACAGATCGGGGGCATCGTATCGACGTGCCCGTTCACCCGTACGCCCCCGGCCTCACCCGTCTGGTCCGACTTTTATATTTTGATCCCCTCATGCCCCGTACACAGGAAGAACCTTGACGAATCGCCACATCTTCTGCACCAGTACCGTCACGAATCTCCTGCGCGGCGACTATCCACTTGGCGCGCGATCCGCATTATGGACGACCATAGGGGTGCGGATACGACAGAGACCGCAGTGGGACCACTGCAGCAGCGGAAGGAGGCGTCCATGGGTTCGGTACGCAAGGCGAGCGCCTGGCTGGGACTCGTCGAGGACAACGACGGGCGTTACTACGACGACGAGTACACCGAGGGTGCGGACAACGGTGACGCGTGGGTCACCGACCCCCGTGTGCGCGTGGCCTCCGAGTCCGCCGCGGAGGAGGGCCGCCGGATCGCGACGGTCTCCCCGGACGGTTTCCGCGACGCCCGCGGCATCGGCGAGCTGTTCCGTGACGGCGTCCCCGTCATCGTGAACCTGACGGCGATGGAGGCCGGCGACGCCAAGCGGGTCGTGGACTTCGCCGCCGGTCTCGCCTTCGGTCTGCGCGGCTCGATCGAGCGGGTGGCGCAGCGGGTGTTCCTGCTGACCCCGGCGGACACGCAGATCGTCACGGGCGACCCGGCGGGCCGTTCGCAGGACGGTTTCTTCAACCAGAGCTGAGCAGGGCGCCCCGCCGGCCCCCGCGTCTTCGGGGAGCCGGCCCGAGGGGCGCGGAGGCCCGGCCGGGCCCCGCCCGTCCGGCAAGCGCGGTCAGCGGAAGGCGTCCAGGCCGGTGAGCGCCTTGCCCAGCACCAACTGGTGCATCTCCACGGTGCCCTCGTAGGTGAGTACCGACTCCAGGTTGGTGGCGTGCCGCATCACCGGGTACTCCAGCGAGATCCCGTTCGCCCCCAGGATCGTCCGCGAGGTGCGGCAGATCTCGATGGCCTCGCGCACGTTGTTCAGCTTGCCGAAGCTGACCTGCTCGGGGCGGAGCCGTCCGGCGTCCATGCGCCTGCCCAGGTGGTGGGCGAGCAGAATCCCCTTGTGCAGCTCGACGGCCATGTCGGCCAGCTTCGCCTGGGTGAGCTGGAAGCCGCCGATGGGGCGGTCGAACTGCTCGCGGGTGCGGGCGTAGTCGAGAGCGGACTCGAAGCTGGCGCGCGCGGCGCCCATCGCCCCCCAGACGATGCCGTAGCGGGCGTGGTTGAGGCAGCTCAGCGGGCCGCGCAGACCGCGGACCTCCGGCAGCACCGCGTCCTCGGGCAGCCGGACGCCGTCCATGACCAGTTCGCTGGTGACCGAGGCGCGCAGCGACCACTTGTGCCGGATCTCCGGGGCGGAGAAGCCGGGGGTGTCGGTCGGTACGAGGAAGCCGCGGATGCCGTCGTCGGTCTGGGCCCAGACGACGGCCACGGCGGCGACCGAACCGTTGGTGATCCACATCTTGCGGCCGGTCAGCACCCAGTCGGAGCCCTCGCGCTTGGCGTGGGTGCGCATCCCGGCCGGGTCGGAGCCGTGGTCGGGCTCGGTGAGGCCGAAGCAGCCGATCAGCTCGCCCGCGGCCATACCGGGCAGCCAGCGCTGCTTCTGCTCCTCGGAACCGAAGCGGTTGATCGCGTACATGGCGAGGGAGCCCTGCACGGAGACCAGGGAGCGGATACCGGAGTCGGCGGCCTCCAGCTCCAGGCAGGCCAGCCCGTACTGGACGGCGGTGGCGCCCGCACAGCCGTACCCCTCCAGCGACATCCCGAGCGCCCCGATCGAGCCGAGCTCGCGCGCCAGTTCGCGGATGCCGGGCAGCTCGCCCTTCTCGTACCACTCGGCGATGTGCGGCAGGACCCGGTCGGCGGCCCAGGCGCGCACGGTGTCCCGGACGGCGAGGTCCTCGGGGGCGAGCAGATCGTCGATGCCCAGCGGGTCGGCGGGGTCGAAGGACGGGGGCTTCGAGGGTGCGGACATGGTGAGGGGCCTCCGGCAGCTCTGACGGACGAAAACTAGCAGTGCTAGTTACGGCACTCGACGTTACGGCTCAGTGTGCCGCGCGTCCAGACCGGGCCGGGCGCCGCGCGGGGCCCGGCGCCGGGTCATGCGCGGGACCGGGTCGGGACCGGCGCCTCGTCCGGCTTGCGGACGCCGGGGACGACGGGTTCCGGGGAGACGCGTTCCGAAACGGCGCGGTCCGGGGCGACGCGGTCCGCGGCCGGGACGGGGGCCGGTTGCCCGGTGCCGGGGCCGCCCGGCCGGTGCGGGGCAGCGGACTCCCGGGCGGGCGGGACGCGTACGGCCTTCCCCGCGGCGCCCTCCGGGGCCGGCCCGGTCGCCGTCCCGGCGGCGGCCGGCGCACCCGGCGCCGACGCCTCCGCCGCCGCGCACACCGCCACCGACTCCATCCGGCGCGGCAGCCGCACCGCCGCCAGCGCGCCGAGCAGCAGCAGACCCGCGCTGACGACCAGGGTCAGGTGGAGTCCGTCCACGAAGGAGTGCCGGGCGGTCGTACGCAGCAGTTCGCCCGCCGCGCCACCGAGCCGTTCCGCCTCCTGGTACGCCTCGCCCAGCGAGTTCGCCGCCGCCGAGGCGGCCGCGGACGGCACCCCGGTCAGGGAGGCGACGGACGGTCCGTAGGCCGCGTTCATCACGCTGCCGAGGAGTGCGATGCCCATGCCCGCGCCGAGTTGGTACGAGGTCTCGCCGATCGCCGCCGCGCCGCCCGCCTGCTCCGGCGGGGCCTCGCTGAGCATCGACTCGTAGGCCGCGAAGAGGGTGGTCTGGAGGCCGAAGCCGAGGAGCACGAAGCCGGTGGTGAGCAGCAGCGGCCGGTCGTGCTGGCCCATCAGGACCAGCAGCAGCACGGCGCAGGCCGTGAGGACGAAGCCCCAGCCGACCATCCGGCGCGGCCCGATCCGGCGCAGGGTGTACGAACCGGTCGCACCGGCGGCCATCGCGGCGAAGGTGAGGGGCAGCAGCCGCAGCCCGGTCTCCAGCGGACTGAGCCCCAGGATGAGCTGGAGGTACTGGACGGCGATGAGTTCCAGGCCGACCAGGGCGAGCATCGCGAGGACGATGCAGCCGACGGAGGTCGAGAAGGCGGCCCGGGAGAACAGGCGCATGTCGATCAGCGGATGCGGCCGCCGCTTCTGCCGCCGGACGAAGAGGACCAGCAGCAGCGCCCCGAGGAGGAGCGGCCCGGTGGCCCGCATGTCGAGGAGTCCGGCGCCCGCGCCGAGGCGCTTGACGCCGAGCACCAGGCCGAGGACGCCGCCCGCGGCCATCAGCGCGCCGAGCACGTCCCAGGGGCCGTCCGTCCCGCCGCGCGACTCCGGGAGCAGCCACCGGCCGACGGGGAGCACCAGCGCCATCAGCGGGATGTTGATCAGGAAGACCGAGCCCCACCAGAAGTGCTCGACGAGGAAGCCGCCGAGGACCGGGCCGGTCGCCGCGCCGACGGCGGCCACGGCGGTCCAGATGCCGATGGCGGTGGCGCGCTCGCGCCGGTCGGGGAAGACGTCCCGCAGGATCGACAGGGTGGCGGGCATGATCATCGCGCCGCCCAGGCCGAGCAGGGCGCGTGCGGCGATCAGCACCTCGGGTCCGGGCGCGAACGCGGCGAACGCGGAGGCGACGCCGAAGACCGCGTAGCCGATGAGCAGGAGTCTGCGGCGGCCGACCTTGTCGCCCAGCGTGCCGAACATGATCAGCAGCGAGGCGCAGACCAGCGGATAGGCGTCCACGATCCACAGCAGCTGGACGCCGCTGGGGCGCAGGTCCTCCGTGACGGCGGGCACCGCGACATGCAGCACGGTCGCGTCGAGGGCGACCAGGAGCAGGCTGACGCAGAGGACGAAGAGGACGACCCAGCGGTTGGCACCGCCGCCGGCGGCGCGCAGGCGTGCCCCGGCCGTGGTCGTCACGGACATGTACGAACCTCCCGTAGATTCCTCGCGCTCGGCGGACCGGCCCGGGACGCACTGCTGGGGAATCCCCTGGCCACCCGGCATCGACGGGCGAGTGAGCCGTCAGCGTACGCGAGTTCCCGCCTGGTGCGCGTGGTCGATCTCTCACCGTGCCACGGGCCCCGGTGTGGCGTACGCCACTCCCCGGGCGGCCCGGCGGCCGGCGCGGGGCGGCTGAACGGCACACGAATTCCGCACGGGAGGCCGGTGAACCATTTCCCGGCGGCCCCCGGAAATCGCGGCCGGAGCCCCCGTGCGGTGAATAGGGACACCCGCCTCGCCGTTTTCCCGGCGGGCCGGGAATTCATGTGGACCTGAGACCAACTCCACATCACATAGGCATCACGAATGGAGTGGATCGACCGGACCACACACTCACTCGCTGTAACGTCGATTGGGTGCGTACCGACATCTTTGCCCGGCTGGACCGGGAGCCGGAACCGCCGAAGATAGAGATCCCGCGGATGAGCCGCACACGTCTCGCCCTCTTCGGCGGGACGTCCGCGTTCTACGCGGCCATCGTCGTCGCCGTGCTGGCGTCGACCTGGCTCGTGACCCTCGACTGGAAGCTGATGCTCTTCCGGCCGTACGAGCAGTGGCCCGAACCGCACGCGTTTCTCGACTACTTCGTGGTGCTCGGCCAGCGCGGTCCCACGGCCGTGATGGTCGCGGCGTGGCTGGGCTGGCGCTCCTGGCGCCAGCACACGCTCAGGCCCCTGCTGGCGCTCGGCGCGGCCCTGCTGCTGCTGAACGTCACGGTGGGCGCGGTCAAGCTCGGACTGGGCCGCCTCGGCCCCCACTACGCGACGGAGATCGGCTCGGCCGAGCTCTTCGCGGGCGGCGATATATTTCCTTCCGGACATACCGCCAACGCCGTGGTGACCTGGGGCATTCTGGCCTACCTGGCCACCACGCCGAGGGCCCGCCGCTATCTGTCGGCCCTGTCGGCCGTGGTGTCCCTGGGGGTCGGCCTCACCACCGTCTACATCGGCACGCACTGGCTGAGCGATGTGCTCCTCGGCTGGGCGGCGGGGCTGCTGATCCTGCTGGGCCTGCCCTGGTGCGAGCCGCTGATCGGGCGCACCGAGGCGTGGGTCCTGGGGCTGCGGGACCGCTGGCGGGCCCGTGGCACCCTCACGCCGTCCCGGCCGGTCGCGGCGGGCGGCCCGCGCCCCGGGCTGGTGCCGCAGCTGGACCGGATGCCGCAGCCGGAGGGCGGCCCCGCACCGGAGCACGTCGCGGTGGCGGGCGGGCCCCGGGCCGGCGGCGGTACGACGCGGACGAGCACGCACTCGGCCCGGCCGCACGCGGTGCGCTCGGAGCGCTCCCCGGTGACGCCGACCGGGAGCCGGCGTCCGCCGCACTCCCGGCCCCTGACGGGCGGCTGAGCGGCGGGACCCCCCGCCCATACCGAGGGCCCGGCACGATCGTGCCGGGC
>NZ_JBEXXN010000032.1:0-79971 GCF_040630445.1 Streptomyces sp. NPDC005805 | reverse complement strand
AGCTTGAACTTGTCCAGCGTGATCACCCACGCCGCCAGCAGACCCGCCGCCCCGGTCACCACCAGCAGCCACCCCAGCGCCCGGCTCGCACCGATCGTCCCCTTGCCGGGGTCGTCCTGGGCGCCGGCGGGCGCGTCGTGGGCAGTCGCAGAGGTCATGTCGCGTTCCATCGTTTCGCCGGTGGGCTGGAGCAGCCGTGCTGGAGCAGCCATTCTTGCGGATGCCGGGAGCCTCAGGCGAACTTCGCCCTCAGCTCCGAGACCACGGTCTCCAGCGGCACCGCCTGCTGCTCGCCGGACTCCATGTTCTTGAGCTGCACCACGCCCTCCGCGAGATCGCGTTCGCCGGCGACCAGGGCGTACGGGGCGCCGGAGCGGTTGGCGTTCTTCATGGCGCCCTTGAGGCCCTTGCCGCCGTACGAGAAGTCCGCCGCCACGCCCGCCCGGCGCAGCTCGGTGACCACGCCGAAGAGGACCCGCCGGGCCTCCTCGCCGAGCGGCACCGCGTAGACGCCGGTGGTGGACGGGATCTCCAGGGCGATGCCCTCGGCCTCCAGGGCGAGGACCGTGCGGTCCACGCCGAGGGCCCAGCCGACGGACGGCAGCGCGGGGCCGCCGATCATCTCGGAGAGGCCGTCGTAGCGGCCGCCGCCGCCCACCGCCGACTGCGAGCCGAGGCCGTCGTGGACGAACTCGAAGGTGGTGCGCGTGTAGTAGTCGAGCCCGCGGACCAGCTTGACGTCGTCCTCGAAGGCCACCCCGGCGGTGGTCAGCAGGGCGCGGACCTCCTCGTGGTACGCCTTGCAGGCGTCGCACAGGTAGTCGCGCAGCTGCGGTGCGCCCACGAGTTGCTTCTGCACCTCGGAGCGCTTGTCGTCGAGGACGCGCAGCGGGTTGATCTCGACCCGGCGGCGGGTGTCCTCGTCGAGGTCCAGGTCGCGCAGGAAGCCCTGGAGGGCCTCCCGGTAGACCGGGCGGCACTCGCGGTCGCCGAGGGAGTTGAGCAGGATGCGGAAGTTCCGCAGCCCCAGGGAGCGGTACGCCTGGTCGGCCAGGATGATCAGCTCGGCGTCCAGGGCCGGGTCCTCGGTGCCGATCGCCTCGGCGCCCACCTGGGAGAAGTGGCGGTAGCGGCCGGCCTGCGGCTTCTCGTAGCGGTAGTAGGAGCCCGAGTACCAGAGCTTGACCGGCAGGTTGCCGGCCTTGTGCAGGTTGGCCTCCAGAGCGGCCCGCAGCACGGAGGCGGTGCCCTCCGGGCGCAGGGCGAGGCGGTCGCCGCCCTTGGTCTCGAAGGCGTACATCTCCTTGCTGACGATGTCGGTGGACTCGCCGACACCGCGCGCGAACAGCTCCACGTTCTCGAAGCCGGGGGTCTCGACGTAGCCGTAGCCGGAGTTCCGCAGCGGGGTGGAGATGGCGTCACGGACCGCGAGGAAGGTCGCGGAGCGCGGCGGGATCAGGTCGTAGGTGCCCTTGGGGGCCTGGAAAGTCGTCACGGGACGTTTCTCTCGTCACATTCCTCGTCGGGGAGCGCCCTGGGTGCTCCCGAGGCCGGCGGCCACCTCGCGCAGATACGGGTTGGTGGTTCGCTCGCGGCCGATGGTCGTCTGGGGGCCGTGGCCGGAGAGGACCACGGTGGAGTCGTCGAGGGGCAGGCACACGCGGGCGAGCGAGGCGAGCATGTCGTCCATGTCGCCGCCCGGCAGGTCCGTGCGTCCGATGGAGCCGGCGAACAGCAGGTCGCCCGAGAAGAACACGGACGGCACGTCCGCGGCCTCGGGCATCCGGAAGGTCACCGACCCCTTGGTATGGCCCGGCGCGTGCGCGACGGAGAACTCCATTCCGGCCAGTTCCAGCGCCGTGCCGTCGGCCAGCTCATGGACGTCGTCGGGCTCCCCCACGGTCAGCTCGCCCATGAGGGGCATCCCGATGGAGCGGCCGAGGGCCTTCTCCGGGTCGCTCAGCATGTAGCGGTCCTCGGGGTGGATCCACGCCGGGACGTCGTGCGCGCCGCAGACGGGGACGACGGAGGCGACATGGTCGATGTGGCCGTGGGTGAGGACGACGGCGACGGGCTTCAGACGGTGCTTCCTGAGCGTCTCCTCGACTCCCTGCGCGGCCTGGTGGCCCGGGTCGATGATCACGCACTCCTCGCCTGCGGCGGGGGCGACCAGATAGCAGTTGGTCCCCCAGGCCCCGGCGGGGAACCCGGCAATAAGCACGATCGTCCTCAGTTCGGTCGGCACGTCGGTCCGCGCATTCGGCACAGCCGCGCCGAATGCGGCGGGAGCGGCGGGATGCGGCAGATCAGAGCCTACCGGCGCTGCTCATCACACAGCCAACCCGTATACGGTACGGGCAAGCCCGGCGGTCGGCATGACGCGGCGTGCACACCCAGGACCGGTCCGGGCCCGGTCCGACGGCCCCAGCACACACCTCAAGGAGAAGACACCGGTGGTCACCAGCGATCAGCGGCGGCGGCAGCTCGCCCGGGAGAAGTTCGAGCGGCAGCAGAAGCGCCGGGAGGAGGCGCGCCGCAAGGGCAGGCAGCGCAACGCGGTCATCGCCTCGGCGCTCGCCGTGGTCCTCGTCGGCGGCGGCGCGGTCTACGCCCTCGGCTTCGGCGACGACGACGGCAAGAAGAAGGACGACTCGGCGGCCTCCGACCCCTCGCCGTCGCCCTCGCCGTCGGAGAGCAAGGCCCCCGGGCCGAAGATGACGATCGACAAGAAGGCGACGTACTCCTTCGACCTGAAGACCAACGAGGGCGAACTCGCGATCGCGATGGACGCGGCGAAGACCCCCCACACGGTGAACTCCTTCAAGTCCCTCGCCGACAAGGGCTACTTCGACGGCACCAAGTGCCACCGCCTCACCACCGCGGGGATCTTCGTCCTCCAGTGCGGCGACCCCAAGGGCGACGGCACCGGCGGCCCCGGCTACACCATCCCGGACGAGAACCTGGACTCCCTCGGGAAGCCGGGCGCCGACGGCACGGTGACGTACAAGGCGGGCACGGTCGCGATGGCGAACACCGGGCAGCCGGGCAGCGGCGGCAGCCAGTTCTTCCTGGTCTACAAGGACAGCAAGCTGCCGCCCTCGTACACGCCGTTCGGCACGCTGGACGCGGAGAGCCTCAAGACCCTGGAGGCCGTGGGCAAGGCCGGTGTCGAGGGCGGCGCGACCGACGGGGCGCCGAAGAAGGCCGTCACCATCGAGAAGGCGTCCGTCCCCAAGGCGTGAGGCCGTGCCGCCCGCCGCGTGGCGCCCCGCGCCCACGGCGTGAGGCCCGCGCCCCCGCTCCGCGCCCCGGGCCGGGGGCGCGGGGCGGTGAATTCGGTCGCGCTGGGTGCGGACAGCCGGGCGGCCGGTCGCCTAGATTGGGCGGTGTGCGGCGCGGCGGACTGAAACGCGCCGCGGGCGGCGGGCGAGGCCCGTCCGGGAAACTGTGGACGATGCCCGGGGACGAACTCCCTCGCGGGCATCAGGTTGAGGAGGCGCTGTGAGCAGCGACCCGTGGGGCCGTGTCGACGAGACGGGCACCGTGTACGTGCGTACTGCCGAGGGCGAGCAGGTCGTCGGTTCGTGGCAGGCCGGCACTCCCGAGGAGGCGCTGGCCTACTTCGAGCGCAAGTACGAGGGCCTGGTGGTCGAGATCGGCCTCCTCGAGCGCCGGGTGAGGACGACCGACCTGTCCGCGAAGGACGCGCAGACCGCGATCGACCATCTGCGCCAGCAGGTGGACGAGCACCACGCGGTCGGCGACCTGGACGCGCTGCGCAAGCGTCTCGACGCCCTGGTGGCGACGGTCGAGAAGCGCCGCGAGGAGCGCAAGGCCCAGCGTGCCAAGCAGAGCGACGAGGCACGGCATGCCAAGGAGGCGCTGGTCGCCGAGGCCGAGGAGCTGGCGCAGAGCGAGCAGTGGCGCGCCGCGGGCGAGCGGCTGCGCGCCCTGGTGGACACCTGGAAGGGGCTGCCCCGCCTCGACCGGAAGTCGGACGACGAACTGTGGCACCGCTTCTCGCACGCCCGCTCGGCCTTCTCCAAGCGCCGCAAGGCGCACTTCGCCTCGCTGGACGCGCAGCGCGAGGAGGCCCGGCAGACCAAGGAGCACCTGGTCGCCGAGGCGGAGGCGCTGTCCGGGTCCACGGACTGGGGGCCCACGGCCGCCCGCTACCGGGATCTGATGACGCAGTGGAAGGCCGCCGGGCGCGCGCAGCGCGAGGCGGAGGACGACCTGTGGAACCGCTTCCGCGGCGCCCAGGACATCTTCTTCGCCGCCCGCAGCGGGGTCTTCGCCGAGCGGGACGCCGAGCAGGCCGAGAACCTCAAGCTCAAGGAGGAGCTCGCCACGGAGGCCGAGAAGCTGGTGCCGGTGACCGATCTGAAGGCGGCGCGTGCCGCGTTCCGGTCGATCAACGAGCGCTGGGAGGCCGTCGGCCATGTCCCGCGGGACGCCCGTCCCAAGGTCGAGGGCCGGATGCACGCGGTGGAGCGCGCGATCCAGGAGTCCGAGGAGAAGGAGTGGCGCCGGACGAACCCGGAGGCGCGGGCGCGCGCCGAGGGTCTGACCGGTCAGCTCCAGGCGGCCGTGGACAAGCTCCGCGGGCAGATCGACACGGCCCGCGCGGCGGGCAACAACGCCAAGGCGGACAAGCTGGCCAAGGAGCTGGAGGGCCGCCAGGCCCTGCTGGACCAGGCCCTCAAGGGCCTCCAGGAGTTCGGCGGCTGACACACGTCACGCCGACCCACGGCGAGGGGCCCCGCACCGTTCGGACGGTGCGGGGCCCCTCGCCTGTGCGGATCTACGGCCTGCGGGCGGAGGTCACGCGGTACACGTCGTAGACGCCCTCCACGCCCCTCACCGCCTTGAGGACATGGCCGAGGTGCTTGGGGTCGCCCATCTCGAAGGTGAAGCGCGAGGTGGCCACCCGGTCCCGGGAGGTCTGCACGGCCGCCGAGAGGATGTTGACGTGCTGGTCCGACAGGACCCGGGTGACGTCCGAGAGGAGCCGGGAGCGGTCCAGCGCCTCGACCTGGATGGCGACCAGGAAGACGGAGGACTGGGTGGGCGCCCACTCGACGTCGAGAATGCGTTCGGGCTGTTGCGAGAGGGAGTCCACGTTGACGCAGTCCGCCCGGTGGACGGAGACACCGCTGCCACGGGTGACGAAGCCGATGATCGGGTCGCCGGGCACCGGGGTGCAGCAGCGGGCCAGCTTCACCCAGACGTCCTCGACGCCCTTGACCACCACACCCGGGTCGGCGCTCTTGCGGCGCTTGGCACGGCTGCGGGACGGCGGGGTGGACTCGGCGATGTCCTCGTTGGCCGCCTCCTCCCCGCCGAGGGCCTGCACCAGCTTCTGGACGACGCCCTGGGCCGCGACATGGCCCTCGCCGATGGCCGCGTAGAGGGAGGAGATGTCCGGGTAGCGCATCTCGTGTGCCAGCGTCACCAGGGAGTCGCCGGTGAGGATGCGCTGGATCGGCAGGTTCTGCTTGCGCATGGCCCGCACGATGGCGTCCTTGCCCTGCTCGATCGCCTCGTCCCGGCGCTCCTTGGAGAACCAGGCGCGGATCTTGTTGCGGGCCCGGGGGGACTTGACGAAGCCGAGCCAGTCGCGGGAGGGCCCGGCGCCCTCGGCCTTGGAGGTGAACACCTCCACCAGGTCGCCGTTGTCGAGGGTCGACTCCAGCGGCACCAGCCGCCCGTTGACCCGCGCCCCTATGGTGCGGTGCCCGACCTCGGTGTGGACGGCGTAGGCGAAGTCCACCGGGGTCGCGCCCGCCGGGAGCGCTATGACATCGCCCTTGGGCGTGAAGACGAAGACCTCGTTGCGGGAGAGGTCGAAGCGCAGGGACTCCAGGAACTCGCCCGGGTCCTCGGTCTCCTTCTGCCAGTCGAGCAACTGCCGCAGCCAGGCCATGTCGTTGACGGTGTCCTGGCCGGCGCTGCCCTTGGCCGCGCGCGGCACGTCGGTGCGCACCTTGGAGGTGCCGGCGACCGTCTCCTGCTTGTACTTCCAGTGCGCGGCGATGCCGTACTCGGCCCGGCGGTGCATGTCGAAGGTGCGGATCTGGAGTTCGACCGGCTTGCCGTTGGGCCCGATGACCGTCGTGTGCAGCGACTGGTACATGTTGAACTTGGGCATCGCGATGTAGTCCTTGAACCGCCCCGGAACCGGGTTCCAGCGGGCGTGGACCGTGCCGAGGGCCGCGTAGCAGTCGCGGACGGTGTCGACGAGGACGCGGATGCCGACCAGGTCGTAGATCTCCGCGAAGTCCCGGCCGCGGACGATCATCTTCTGGTAGACGCTGTAGTAGTGCTTGGGCCGCCCGGTGACGGTGGCCTTGATCCGGGCCGCGCGCAGGTCGCACTGGACCTCGTCGGTCACTATGGCGAGGTACTCGTCGCGCTTGGGGGCGCGCTCGGCGACGAGGCGGACGATCTCGTCGTACATCTTGGGGTAGAGGATCGCGAACGACAGGTCCTCCAGCTCCCACTTGATGGTGTTCATGCCGAGCCGGTGCGCCAGCGGGGCGTAGATCTCCAGCGTCTCGCGGGCCTTCTTCTCCTGCTTCTCCCGCTTGAGGTAGCGCATGGTGCGCATGTTGTGCAGGCGGTCGGCGAGCTTGATGACCAGCACCCGGGGGTCCTTGGCCATCGCGACGACCATCTTGCGCACGGTCTCCGCCTGCGCGGCCTCGCCGAACTTGACCTTGTCCAGCTTGGTGACGCCGTCCACGAGGAGGGCGACCGAGTCGCCGAAGTCGCGGCGGAGCTGGTCGAGGCCGTACTCGGTGTCCTCGACGGTGTCGTGCAGCAGCCCGGCCATCAGCGTCGCCGGGTCCATGCCCAGCTCGGCGAGGATGGTGGTGACGGCGAGCGGGTGCGTGATGTACGGGTCGCCGCTCTTGCGCTTCTGGCCCCGGTGCCAGCGCTCCGCGACCTGGTACGCCTTCTCGACCTGGCGCAGGGTGGAGGTCTCGATCTTGGGGTCGTTGCTGCGCACGATCCGCAGCAGCGGTTCGAGGACCGGGTTGTACGGCGACGAGCGCTGCACTCCGAGACGGGCGAGGCGGGCGCGCACCCGGCTGGAGGACCCGACCCCGCGGGAGCCGCTGGGCGGCATGGGCTTGGGCGCGGTCACGGGGACCGGGCTCACCTCGGGTGCCGCGGGCTTCGGCCCGGGCTTCGCGGGCGGGGGTGCCGCGGCCCGCTCGGGCTTCTGGTCGGCCTGCGCGGCGGCGGGCTGGGCCTCGTCTGGCAAGGGCGCTCCTCGTGCGGTTCCGGGTCCCCCGGTCAGGCCCGGAAAGCCCATGGTATCGATCCGGCCGTCCGGGTGCGTGCGGGGCCGCCGACCCGGCGCCCCGGCCGCCGCCGCCCGGTCACGGCCGGGGCGGCGTGGCCGGAAATCGCCGAATCCTGCCACCGGGAACGCCGAGGCGCCCCGGGGACTTCCCCGGGGCGCCTCGGACCGGTGCGGGCGCGCGGTGCGCGCCCCGTACCGGCTGTGTTCCGTCGCTCGCCGAGCGTGCTCGGCGAGCGTTCAGAGAAGCGGTTCAGAGCGTGATCAGGGCCTCCAGCGGGGCCCCGTCCAGGGCCTCGCCGAGACGGGCCCGGCCGCCGAGGAAGCCCAGCTCCATCAGGACCGCGACGCCCGCGACCTCCGCCCCGGCCCGCCGGATCAGCTGCAGCGACGCCTCGGCGGTGCCGCCGGTGGCGAGGACGTCGTCGATGACCATGACGCGGTCGCCCGCGTTCAGGTCCTCGGCGTGCACCTCGATCTCGGCGGTGCCGTACTCCAGCTCGTACGCCTGGGCCAGCGTCGCCCCGGGGAGCTTGCCCGCCTTGCGGACGGGGACGAAGCCGATGCCCGCGCGGACGGCGACCGGTGCGGCCAGGATGAAGCCGCGCGCCTCCAGACCGACGATCTTGGTGGCCGAGTGGCGCTCGCAGATGCCGGTGAGGGCCCGGGTGAGCGCCGTGAAGGCCACCGGGTCCGCCAGCAGCGGGGTGATGTCCTTGAACATCACGCCCGGCTTCGGGTAGTCGGCCACGTCCCGGATGCGGCTGAGGAGCAGCTCCCGGGTGGCGTCCGCGTTCTCCGTACCGTGGGCGCTCACCGGCGGCGGCCGCCCGTCGGACGGCCCCGGCCGCGGCCCCGCGGGCCGACGACCGCGCCGGCGGCGGCCGTGCCGTCGTCGGCGCGGTCCTGGCCGTCCGTCGCGTCTCCGGCGTCCGGCTCACCGCTCTCGCCCTTGGCGGCCGCGGACGCCCGCTTGGCGAGGACACGCTTCTTCAGGGCCTTCATCTGCGGCTCGCGCTCCTTGAGGTCGGCGACGAGCGGCGTGGCGATGAAGATCGAGGAGTACGCGCCGGCGGCGAGACCCACGAAGAGCGACAGCGAGATGTCGTTGAGCATGCCCGCGCCGAGGACACCGCCACCGATGAACAGCAGGCCGGCGACCGGCAGCAGGGCGACGACCGTGGTGTTGATCGAGCGCACCAGGGTGCTGTTGATCGAGCGGTTGGCGATCTCGCTGTAGGTCCAGCGGGTCTGTTTGGTGATGTCCTTCGAGGATTCCTTCAAGGAGTCGAAGACGACCACCGTGTCGTAGAGCGAATAGCCGAGGATGGTCAGCAGACCGATCACCGTGCCCGGGGTGACCTCCAGGCCCACCAGGGCGTAGACGCCGACGGTGATGGTGATGTCGTGGATCAGGGCGATCAGGGCCGCGATCGCCATTCTCCACTCGAAGGCGATCGCCAGATAGATCACCACCAGGATCATGAAGACCCCGAGACCCGTCCACGCCTTGTTGGCGATCTGCTCGCCCCAGCTCGGGCCGACCAGCTCCGCGTTGATCTTCTCGCGGTCGACGCCGAACTCCTCGGCCAGCTCCGTCTGCACCCGGTCGGCCTGCGCCGTGTCCAGCTCGCTGACCTGGATGCGCATACCGCCGGTGCCCAGCTCCTGGACGATGGCCAGGTGACCGGACGCCTCCTCGGCGACCTCCTGGGCCTGGGAGACCGAGACCTCCGCCTTCGGGGTGGTGAAGACGGCGCCGCCCTTGAACTCGATGCCCATGTTCAGGCCGCGGACCGCGAGGCCCACGATGGCGGTGATGGTGATCAGGATCGAGACGCCGTACCAGAACCTGCGCTTGGCGACGAAGTCGTAGCCGACCTCACCGCGGTACAGCCGGGCGCCGAGATTGCCGAGTCGCGACATCTCACGCCTCCTTCGGGTCGGTGGGGACGGAGACACGGCGGCCGCGGCGCAGCGGCGGCTTGGCGCCGAGCCGCGTCGGGTCGAGGCCGGACCACGGGTGGCCGTCCGCGAAGAACTTCCGGCGGGCCAGCAGCGTCATCAGCGGCTTGGTGAAGAAGAACACCACGACGACGTCGAGCAGGGTGGTCAGACCCAGCGTGAACGCGAAGCCCTGCACCTTGCCGACGGTGACGATGAAGAGCACCACGGCGGAGAGGAACGACACGAAGTCGGAGACCAGGATGGTGCGCCGGGCGCGCGGCCAGGCCCGCTCCACGGCCGGGCGCAGGGTCCGGCCCTCCCGGATCTCGTCCCGGATGCGTTCGAAGTACACGATGAACGAGTCCGCGGTGATACCGATGGCCACGATGGCGCCGCAGACGGCCGGCAGGTTCAGCGCGAAGCCGATGGCCGGGCCGAGGAGCGCCATCAGGGTGTACGTCAGGACCGCCGAGACCAGGAGGCTGAGGATGGCGATGAAGGACAGGCCGCGGTAGTAGACGACCAGGTACACGATGACCAGCGCGAGGCCGATGGCGCCCGCGATCAGACCGGCCTGGAGCTGCTCGCCGCCGAGGGCCGCGGTCACGGTGGTGACGCTGGACTCCTGGAAGGTGAGCGGCAGGGCGCCGTAGGACAGGATGTTGCCCAGGTCCTGCGCGGACTCCTGGGTGAAGTCACCCGTGATCTCGGCGCTGGCGCTGAGGGTCTGGTTCACCTGCGGTGCGGAGACCACTTCGCTGTCGAGGACGATGGCGAACTGGTTCATCGGGGGCTGCTGCTGCGACAGGCGGCTGGTGATGGTGGAGAACTTCTTGGCGCCCTCGTCGGTGAACTGCATGGTGACCTTCCACAGGCCACGCTGCTGGTCGAGCTCGCCCTTGGCGTCGTCGACGTCCTTGCCGTCCACCTCGGCCGGGCCGAGGATGTACTTCTCCCACTGGTCGGCGCTGTTCTTGCCGCAGGCGACCGTGGTGTCACCGGGCTTGACGCCCTCGCCGAGCTTGCCGCGCACCTTGTCGTCGGCGCAGTTCAGCTCGGTGAACTTCTTCTCCAGCGCCGCCGACGCGGGGTCGTCGGACGGCTCGGGCGCGGGGCTCTCGGAGCCCTCGGGGCTCTTCGACGCCTCGGGCTCACCGGAGCCGGACGGGGAGGGGCTGGCGGCCGGGGCCTTGAGGCCCTCGGTGACCGCGCGGCCCTGGGTGGTGGGCGAGGAGGAGGGCGCGTTCGCCTCGGGCTTGTCGCTCGCCTTGTCGCCGGGCTCCTCGGACGGCTCCTCGGAGGGCTTGCCGGACTCGGGCTTGCCGGACTCGGGCTTGCCGGACTCCGAGGCGCTCGGGCTCGGGGCGGGCTGGTCGGCCGCGGGTGCGCCGGGCGCCACCGTCAGCACGGGCCGGAAGTACAGCTGGGCGGTGGTGCCGACCTGCTTCCGTGCCTGCTCGCTGTTGGTCCCCTTGGGGATGTTGACGATGATGTTCTCTTCGCCCTGCGTCTGGACCTCGGCCTCGGAGACGCCCAGGCCGTTGACGCGACGCTCGATGATGCCGACCGCGGTGTCCATGTTGGTCGGGTTGATCGCGTTGGGCGCGCCCGGCTGGTTCTTCGCCGTGAGCGTGATGGACGTACCGCCCGCCAGGTCGATGCCCAGACGCGGCGTGGTATGTCCTGACCAGAACATCCCGCCCGCGAGCGCGACCATGGCGATCAGGATCAAGACCAGGGTGCGCCCCGGCCTGCCCTGAGCCCCCGTGGGCTTTCGGCCCCTGTTCGGTGCTGCCACCTTCTCGATTCTCCCTGTCCAACCGCCTGCGCCGGGTGTGCGCCGAGGCGGCCACGAAGTGGTGTGGGGACCATCCCCCGAGATGCGTCGGCACGCTCCGGGGACCGCTCGGCGCCGGTCGGCGCCGCCCGCGGTCCCCGGTCGTGACTACTTCGCGTCGGTCCCGCCGTCGGTGCGGTCGTCCTTGCCGTCGGTCTTCTCGGCGCCGTCGGTCTTCTCGGCCTCGGCGTCCTTCGGCGCGGCGTCGTCCGCGTCCTTCTTCCCGAGGTCGATCCGCTCGGCGTCGCCGGCGTCGGAGCCGCCCGTCAGGGAGGAGGCGTCGTCGGGGACGACGGTGGTCTCGTCGTCGCCGTGGACGATGCGGTTGTACTCCTCGTCCGCGAGGACGGCACCGATGGAGTTCTTCGCGAAGACGAGGTGGACGCCGGGGGCCGCCTCCAGGAGGACCGTGTCGTCGTTGACCTCCTTGACGGTCGCGTAGAGGCCGCCGATGGTCCGCACGCCGGTGCCGGGCTGCATCGAGTCGCGCATCTGCGCGGCCTGCTGCTGCTTCTTCTTGGCGGAGCGGGTCATCAGGAACATGGCCCCGATGAGCACGATGAAGGGGAGGAGGGTCAAGATATCCACGGCGGGGAAGTCCTTCGCACGACCGCGCTGACGAACGGCCTGATCTACGGGGGTGGGCACGCCGTCCCTGGAAGGGCGGCATCGGCGGAGTCTAAGCGAGTCCGCATCACTGGAACAACGCCCAGCATCGCACCGTGGTTCCGCACCCGGCGAGTCTCCTCGCCGTCACGCCCCGAACAGACCCTGTTGTCCGCTTGCGCCCGGGGCCTGCTGCGGCGGCACCAGCCCGAGGTGCGCCCACGCGGCCGGGGTGGCCACCCGCCCGCGCGGGGTGCGGGCGAGCAGGCCCTCGCGGACGAGGAAGGGCTCGGCGACCTCCTCGACGGTCTCCCGCTCCTCCCCCACCGCGACGGCGAGGGTGGACAGGCCGACCGGTCCGCCGCCGAAGAGCTTCAGCAGCGCCCGCAGGACGGCCCGGTCGAGGCGGTCGAGGCCCCGGGTGTCGACCTCGTACACCCCGAGGGCCGCGGCGGCGGTCTCCCGGGTGATCCGGCCGTCCGCCTTGACCTGCGCGTAGTCGCGGACCCGGCGCAGCAGGCGGTTGGCGATGCGCGGGGTGCCCCGGGAGCGGCCGGCGATCTCGGCGGCGCCCTCGGCGTCGACGCGGACGTCCAGCAGCTGGGCGGAGCGGTGGATCACGCGCTCCAGCTCGGCGGGCTCGTAGAACTCCATGTGCGCGGTGAAGCCGAAACGGTCCCTCAGCGGGGGCGGCAGCAGTCCGGCCCGGGTGGTGGCGCCGACCAGGGTGAACGGGGGCAGCTCCAGCGGGATGGCGGTCGCGCCGGGGCCCTTGCCGACGATCACGTCGACCCGGAAGTCCTCCATCGCCATGTAGAGCATCTCCTCGGCGGGCCGGGACATCCGGTGGATCTCGTCGAGGAAGAGGACCTCGCCCTCCTGGAGGGAGGAGAGGATGGCCGCGAGGTCGCCGGCGTGCTGGATGGCCGGGCCGGAGGTGATCCGGATCGGGGCGCCCATCTCGGCCGCGATGATCATGGACAGGGTGGTCTTGCCGAGGCCGGGGGCGCCGGAGAGCAGCACATGGTCGGCGGTGGCGCCGCGGGCGAGGGCCGCCCTGAGGACGAGGTCGAGCTGCTCGCGGACGCGTTCCTGGCCGACGAACTCCTGGAGGGACTTCGGGCGCAGGGCCGCCTCGACGGCCTGGTCCTCGCCGTCGGCGGCGGGGCCGACGAGGCGGGTCTCGGTGTCGGCGGCGGTCTGGTCGTCCCGGTTCACGGTGTCTGCCTCTGCGGGTGGAGGGGGCGCGGTGGTCGGTAGGGGGCGGGGGCCGGGTCAGCGGGCCCGGTTGAGGCTCTGGAGGGCCGCCTTCAGCAGCGGGCCGACCGCCGGGTCGGCGCCCATCGCCTCCGCCTGCCCGGTGACCGCGGCGACGGCCTCGTCCGCCTCCCGGGTCGCGTAGCCGAGGCCGAGGAGGGCCGCGTGGAGCTGGTCGCGCCAGGACTGCGAGACGGCGGCGCCGATCGCGGGCCCGGCGGTACCGAGGGGTTCGCCGAGGCGGTCCTTCAGCTCCAGCAGCAGTTTCTGGGCGCCCTTCCTGCCGATGCCGGGGACGGCGGTGAGGGCCTTCTCGTCTCCCGTGGCGACCGCGAGGCGCAGGGCGTCGGGCCGGTGGACGGCGAGCATCGCCTGCGCGAGCCGGGGGCCGACCCCGCTCGCGGTCTGGAGCAGTTCGAAGACCTGGCGCTCGTCGTCGTCGGCGAAGCCGTAGAGGGTGAGGGAGTCCTCCCGGACGACCAGGGAGGTGGCCAGGCGGGCGTCCTGCCCGATCCGGAGGGCGGAGAGGGTGTCCGGGGTGCACTGGACGGCCATGCCGATCCCGCCGACCTCGATCACCGCGGTGGTGGGGGCGAGGGCGGCGACGGGGCCGCTCACGAAGGCGATCATGCGGTCCGGCCTTTCGGGGAGAGGGTGGCGCGGTGCGCGGCCACGGCCTGCTGGAGGCGGTTCTGGGCGGGGGCGCGCCAGATGTGGCAGATGGCGAGGGCGAGGGCGTCCGCCGCGTCGGCGGGCTTCGGCGGGGCGTCCAGCCGCAGCAGCCGGGTGACCATGGCGCCGACCTGGGCCTTGTCGGCCCGGCCGCTGCCGGTCACGGCCGCCTTGACCTCGCTGGGGGTGTGCAGGGCGACGGGCAGTCCGCGGCGGGCGGCGCAGAGCATGGCGACGGCGGACGCCTGGGCGGTGCCCATCACCGTGCTCACGTTGTGCTGGCTGAACACCCGCTCCACCACGACGATCTCCGGCCGGTGCTCGTCCAGCCACTGCTCGATGCCCCGCTCGATGCCGACGAGGCGCCGGCCCAGCTCCTCGTCGACCGAGGTGCGGACCACGCCGACGCCGCGCATGGTCAGCGGGCGGCCGGCGACGCCCTCGACGACACCGACGCCGCACCGGGTCAGCCCCGGGTCCACTCCCAGCACACGCACGACGGCCCCCTCCTTCCGCGCGGCCGCGGACCGCTCACCCGCTGTCCGCTCATCTGTTTGTGCAGGCTATCGGCTCGCACCGACAACGCGCGGACGGGCCGGCGGGGGTGTGTCCCCGCCGGCCCGTCCGACAGCGCGGCAGACGCGGTGCCCTGAGGGTGCGTCAGGCGTCGACCTTCTCCATGACCTCGTCGGAGACGTCGAAGTTGGCGAAGACGTTCTGCACGTCGTCGCTGTCCTCCAGCGCGTCGATCAGCTTGAAGATCTTGCGCGCGCCCTCCTCGTCCAGTTCGACCTGCATGGTCGGGACGAAGTTGGCCTCGGCCGAGTCGTAGTCGATGCCGGCCTCCTGGAGGGCGGAGCGGACCGCGACCAGGTCGGTGGCCTCGCTGAGCACCTCGAAGTTCTCGCCGAGGTCGTTGACCTCCTCGGCGCCCGCTTCCAGGACCGCGCCGAGGACGTCGTCCTCGGTCAGCTCGCCCTTGGGGACGAGCACGACGCCCTTGCGGTTGAACAGGTAGGACACCGAGCCCGGGTCGGCCATCGAGCCGCCGTTGCGGGTCATGGCGACGCGCACGTCGGAGGCGGCGCGGTTGCGGTTGTCGGTGAGGCACTCGATGAGGACCGCGACGCCGTTCGGGCCGTAACCCTCGTACATGATCGTCTCGTAGTCGACGCCGCCGCCCTCGAGACCGCCGCCGCGCTTGACCGCGGAGTCGATGTTCTTGTTCGGGACGGACTGCTTCTTCGCCTTCTGGATGGCGTCGAACAGCGTCGGGTTGCCCTCCGGGTCCGGACCGCCGGTACGCGCCGCGACCTCGATGTTCTTGATGAGCTTCGCGAAGAGCTTGCCGCGCTTGGCGTCGATCACGGCCTTCTTGTGCTTCGTCGTAGCCCATTTAGAGTGGCCGGACATCTGCCTGTCTCCTTCGCGTAACCCTTTACTGAACGAACCCGAGAGATCCTACCGGGATCGGGTCACCCGGCGGCGCGCACCATGTCCACGAAGAAGCCGTGCATCCGGTGGTCGCCGGTGAGTTCCGGGTGGAACGAGGTGGCGAGCAGCCGGCCCTGGCGGACGGCGACGACATGGCCGCCGTGCTCGGCGAGCACCTCGACCTCGGCGCCGGTGGACTCCACCCAGGGGGCGCGGATGAACACGCCCTCGACCGGGCCGACGCCGGTGACGTCGACGCCGGCCTCGAAGGACTCGTTCTGGCGGCCGAAGGCGTTGCGGCGGACGATCATGTCGATCCCGCCGAAGGTCTCCTGGCCGGACCGGGGGTCGAGGATCTTGTCGGCGAGCATGATCAGGCCGGCGCAGGTGCCGTAGACGGGCAGGCCGGCGGCGATCCGCTCGCGCAGCGGGCCGGTCATCCCGAAGAGGTCGGCCAGCTTCGACATGGTCGTGGACTCGCCGCCGGGGATCACCAGGCCGTCGACCTCGGCCAGTTCCTCGGGCCGCCGGACCGGCCTGGCCACGGCGCCCGCCGCGGCCAGGGCGATCAGGTGCTCGCGTACATCGCCCTGGAGGGCGAGGACGCCGATGAGCGGTGAGGTCATCACCAGCCCCGGTTCGCGTAGCGCTCGGCCTCGGGGAGGGTGTCGCAGTTGATGCCGACCATGGCCTCGCCCAGGTTGCGGGAGGCGTCGGCGACGATCTTGGGGTCGTCGAAGAAGGTGGTGGCCTTCACGATGGCGGCAGCGCGCTTGGCCGGGTCGCCGGACTTGAAGATGCCGGAGCCGACGAAGACGCCCTCGGCGCCGAGCTGGCGCATCAGGGCGGCGTCCGCGGGGGTGGCCACACCGCCGGCGGAGAAGAGGACGACGGGGAGCTTGCCCAGCTCGGCGACCTCCTTGACCAGCTCGTAGGGGGCGCGCAGGTCCTTGGCGGCGGCGTACAGCTCGTTGTTGTCGAAGCCGCGCAGGCGGGCGATCTCGTTCTTGATCTGGCGGAGGTGGCGGACGGCCTCGACGACGTTGCCGGTGCCGGCCTCGCCCTTGGAGCGGATCATGGCCGCGCCCTCGGCGATCCGGCGCAGGGCCTCGCCCAGGTTGGTGGCGCCGCAGACGAACGGGGTGGTGAAGGCCCACTTGTCGGAGTGGTTGACCTCGTCGGCCGGGGTCAGCACCTCGGACTCGTCGATGTAGTCCACACCGAGGGACTGGAGGACCTGGGCCTCGACGAAGTGGCCGATCCGGGACTTGGCCATGACCGGGATGGAGACGGCCTCGATGATGCCCTCGATCATGTCCGGGTCGGACATCCGGGCCACGCCGCCGTCCTTGCGGATGTCCGCCGGGACCCGCTCCAGCGCCATGACCGCGACGGCGCCCGCGTCCTCGGCGATCTTCGCCTGCTCGGGCGTGACGACGTCCATGATCACGCCGCCCTTGAGCTGCTCGGCCATGCCGCGCTTGACGCGGGAGGTGCCGGTCGCCGGGGTGTCGACGGACTGCGGGGTGGGGTTGACGGACACGGGGGACCTCATTCGGTGACGACGGTGTGGAGCGTCACCGATGGAACCGGGCCGGACCAGTCCACATCAAGGGCCAATGGTGAGGCGGTGGATCGTTTTTTCGGGCTTTGTCGGCGGAGGCCGCGCGGCGGCGGGCGGGTGGCGGGCCGTCGGCGGGCGGGTGGCGGGCCGTCGGCGGCGGGTTCAGGCCGGGCGGTCCGCGAGGGCCGTGGGGGGCTCGTCGTCCATCTCGAAGGCCAGCGGGAACGGGGCGTGGCCCGCCAGCCGGAACCAGCGCACCTTGCGGTGCCGGCGCAGGGCGCGGGCCGCGCGGACCGCGTCGTTGTGGAAGCGGCGGGCCATGGGGACGCGCCGTACCGCCTGCGCGAGTTCGTCGGCCGCGTCCTCGCCGCCGGGCACCGCGCGCACCACCTCGACCTGTTCGCTCTCGCCGAAGACCGCGCGCAGCGCGGCGCTCAACTCGCTCTCGGCGACCTCCCGGTGCTCCTCCTCGGCCTGCCGGGCGTCGTGGGCGGCCTCGTAGAGGACGATCGACGCGGCAGGGTCGAGGACACCGGAGGTGGCGAGCTCCTGCGCCACGGAGGCGCGGCGCAGCAACTGGGCGTCGAGGGCGGCGCGGGCGGCGTCGATCCGGGCGTGCAGCCGGTCGAGCCGCCCGGCGGTCCAGCTCAGGTACATGCCGACGGCGACCAGGGCGACGACGATCCAGATCAGGGTGCTCACGGGCGGCAGGTTACCTCTCGGGGTGGGGGGCGTTTTACCTCTCGGGGTGGGGGCGTTGCTTGTGCGGGGCCCGGTCCGGGACGCTGGTCCCGTGGCCCCTCCGGGGCTCATGCACGGGACGCGCGGCCTGCGTCGCCCACCTTCCGGGCCACGCCGCACGTCCCGTACACGACCCCTGCACGGCCCCGGCCTCCCCACCATGGCTGAGCTGCGTTGCTACGCCCGGGCCGGTGGGCGGGGGCTTCGCCGTTGTCACGCGCGGGGCGCTGTCGCCCTGGCTGGGCTGCGTTGCTGTGGGGGACGCCCGCGGAGGTGGTGGCGTCAGTCGCGGGCCGCCAGGCCGAAGCGGGCGCGGAGGCCGGTGCGTTCGTCGGCGGCGACGGAGGCCGCGCCGTCCGTGACGGTCTCGTAGACCGCGAGGATGTCCGCGCCGACCGTGGACCAGTCGAAGCGCCGGACGTGCGCGCTCCCCCGGGTGCGCAGTTCCTCCCGCCGGGCCGGGTCGCGCAGCAGCCGGACCGCGGCGTCCGCGAGGGCCCCGGCGTCCTCGTTGGCGAACAGCTCACCCGCTGCGCCCTGGTCCAGGACCTGGGCGAAGGCGTCCAGGTCGGAGGCGAGGACGGGCGCGCCCGCGGACATCGCCTCGACCAGGATGATGCCGAAGCTCTCGCCCCCGGTGTTCGGCGCCACGTACACGTCCACGCTGCGCAGCAGCCGCGCCTTGTCCTCGTCGCTGACCATGCCCAGGAACTCCACCCGGGAGCGCATCTCGGCGGGCAGGGAGGCGACCGCCTCCTCCTCGTCGCCGCGCCCGGCGACCAGCAGCCGGGTGTCCGGGCACTCCGCCAGGATCGCGGGCAGGGCCTTCATCAGGACGGGCAGGCCCTTGCGCGGCTCGTCGATGCGGCCGATGAACCCCAGGGTGTTGCCCTGCCAGGCGCTCTTGGGCTCGGCCTTCTCGAAGAAGCCCACGTCCACGCCGTTGGGGATGACCACCGCGTCCCCGCCCAGGTGCTCCACCAGGGTCCGCCGGGCGTACTCGCTCACCGCGATCCGGGCGCTGATCTTCTCCAGGGCCGGCTGGAGGATCGGATAGGCCGCGATCATCGCCCGGGAGCGCGGGTTGGAGGTGTGGAAGGTGGCCACGATCGGGCCCTGCGCCGCCCAGCAGGACAGCAGCCCCAGGGAGGGCGAGGCCGGCTCGTGGATGTGGATGACGTCGAAGGTGCCGTCGTGCAGCCAGCGGCGGACCCGCGCGGCGGAGAGGAAGCCGAAGTTCAGCCGGGCGACCGAGCCGTTGTACGGGACGGGCACGGCGCGGCCCGCGGAGACCACGTACGGCGGCAGCGGGGTATCGTCGTCGGAGGGCGCGAGCACCGAGACCTCGTGGCCCAGCCGGATCAGGTGGTCGGCGAGGTCGCGGATGTGGAACTGGACGCCGCCCGGCACGTCCCACGCGTACGGGCAGACGATGCCGATCTTCACGCGGGGCGCTCCTCCAGGTCTGCCAGCCAGAGCCGTTGCAGCATGTGCCAGTCCTCCGGGTGCTCGGCGATGCCCCCGGCGAACGCGTCCGCGAGGGCCTGTGTCATCTGGGACGTCTTCTCGGCCCGGGTACCCGACTCGGGGACCTCGATCGCCGGGTGGACACGGCCCCGCATCACGGGCGTCTCGTCGTACCAGAGGGTGACGGGCAGCAGCAGCGCGCCGGTCTGCTGGGCGAGTAGCGCGGGGCCCGCGGGCATCCGGGCGGTGGCCCCGAAGAACTCGACCTCGGTGCCGGAGGCGGACAGGTCGCGGTCGGCGACCAGGCAGACCAGCCCGCCGTCCCGCAGCCGCCGGGCGAGGGTGCCGAACGCGGTCCCGCCGGTGTGCGGCAGCACCTCCATGCCCAGGCTTTCCCGGTAGGCCACGAACCGGTCGTACAGGCTCTCCGGCTTGAGGCGCTCGGCGACGGTGGTGAAGGGGACGCCGAGGGCGCGGGTCACCCAGATCCCGGCGACGTCCCAGTTGGCCAGGTGCGGCAGGGCCAGGATCACGCCCTTGCCCCGGTCCAGGCCCTCGGTGAGGTGGTGGACGTCCTTGGGGTCGAAGCTGCTGCGGGCGCGCTCCTGGTCCCAGGTGGGCAGCCGGAAGGACTCCATCCAGTAGCGCATGTAGGAGCGCATCCCGGCCTTGGACAGCTCGGCCAGGCGCTCGGGCGTCGCGTCCGGGACCACCCGGGCGAGGTTGGACTCCAGCCGCAGCACCCCCTTGCCGCGCCGCTTCCAGACGGTGTCCGCGATGGTCCGGCCGAGACGGACGGCGGCCGGCTCGGGGAGCTTCTTCACGGCGCTCCAGCCGAGACCGTAGAGGGAGTCGGTGAGACGGTCGCGCATCACGAGGCATCGGCTCCGTTCCGGGGAGCCGCGGCGTTGCCGTCCTGCGCGGCCGCCTCCTCCGCCTCGGCGGACTCGCGCCGCACGGTCACCACCCGCTGGGCCAGGGTCACCAGGCTGCCGACGGCGACGATCCACAGCGCGATCGGCAGCAGCACGTCGATCCCGGGGACGCCGAAGCCGTGCAGCCCGGCCAGACCCGCCGCGACCAGGGAGATCACCAGGCGCTCGGCCCGCTCGACCAGACCGTTCACGGCCACCGGCAGACCGATCGACTCGCCGCGCGCCTTGGTGTACGAGACCACCTGGCCGCTGGCCAGACAGAAGATCGCCACCGCGCACATCATGTTGTTGTCGCCCGCGCCCGCGTACCAGAGCGCGAAGCCGCCGAAGATCGCGCCGTCGGCGACCCGGTCCAGGGTGGAGTCCAGGAAGGCGCCCCAGCGGCTGGAGGTCCCCGCCTGGCGGGCCATGTTCCCGTCGACCAGGTCCGAGAAGACGAACAGCGTGATGACGATCGTGCCCCAGAAGAACTCGCCCCGGGGGAAGAAGACCAGCGCACCCGCCATCACGCCGGCCGTGCCGACGAGGGTCACCGCGTCGGGGCTGACTCCCCGGCGGAGCAGGAACGCGGCGAACGGTGTGAGAACACGCGTGAAGAAGGCACGCGCGTACTTGTTCAGCATGGTCTTCCCGAGGTCCGGTGTCCCGCGTGGCCCCAACGGCCACCGGGTGGCCCATCGTAGTCACGCCCCGCGCGCCGCAGTGGCGGGACCCGGGCGGCGCATCCGTCCCACCCGGCGCAGGGGGCGCCGCGGCGCCGGGCCGTCCGACGTATGGACGCGCCGCGGGGACGGTGGAAAGCTCGAAGGACCACCACCGCGGGCGCCCGGCCGGAGCCCCGGACCCCGCGCCCGCGGCCCCCTCCACCTCTCCGTGCACCGGATCGGGAGGCACGATCATGGGCGACACCTCACGCGGACACCCCGGAGCCGCCGGCAGAGCGGTAACGGCCGACCACCCCGCAGCGGTACGGAATGTGGTGCTGGTCGGCCACAGCGGATCGGGCAAGACCACCCTCGTCGAGGCCCTGGCCCTCACCGCGGGAGCGGTGACCCGGGCCGGCCGGGTCGAGGACGGCGGCACCCTCTCCGACCACGACGAGATCGAACACCGCCGCCGGCGTTCCGTACAGCTCTCCCTCGTCCCCCTCGCCTGGGACGACTGCAAGATCAACCTCCTGGACACCCCCGGATACGCCGACTTCGTCGGTGAGCTCAGGGCCGGTCTGCGCGCGGCGGACGCGGCCCTCTTCGTGGTCTCCGCCGCCCAGGAGGCGGACGCCGTCGCCGGGGCGACCCGCGCCGTGTGGGACGAGTGCGCCGCCGTCGGCATGCCGCGCGCGATCGTGGTCACCCATCTGGACACCGCCCGCACCGGCTTCGACGAACTCACCGCGGTCTGCGCCCGGATCTTCGGCGGCGACGACCCGGACGCGGTCCTGCCGCTCTATCTCCCCCAGTACGGACCGGAGCACGCCGACGGCCACCGCCCGGTCACCGGCCTGGTCGGGCTGCTGACCCGGAAGATCTTCGACTACACCACGGGCGAACGCCGCGAGGACCCGCCCGACGAGGACCAGTCCGCCCTGATCCAGGACGCCCGGAACCGGCTCATCGAGGGGATCATCGCGGAGAGCGAGGACGAGACCCTGATGGACCGCTACCTCGGCGGCGAGGAGATCGACCTCAAGACCCTGATCGGCGACCTGGAGAAGGCGGTCGCCCGCGGCACCTTCCACCCCGTCCTCGCCGCCGCGCCCGCCGCCGACGGCGCCCGCCAGGGCCTCGGCACCGTCGAACTCCTCGACCTGATCACCCGCGGCTTCCCCACCCCGCTGGAACGCCCCTGCCCCGAGGTCACCGCACCCGACGGCAGCCCCCGCCCCGCGCTCACCTGCGACCCCGACGGGCCGCTCGCCGCCGAGGTCGTCAAGACCGCCTCCGACCCCTATGTCGGCCGGATCTCCCTGGTCCGCGTCTTCTCCGGCACCCTGCGCCCCGACGAGACCGTGCACGTCTCCGGCCACGGCCTCACCGACCGGGGCCACGAGGACCACGACGTCGACGAACGCGTCGGCGCGCTGACCTCCCCCTTCGGCAAGCAGCAGCTCCCCCTCCCGCACGCCGTCGCCGGCGACCTCGCCTGCGTCGCCAAGCTCTCCCGGGCCGAGACCGGCGACACCCTGTCCGCCAAGGACGACCCGCTGCTCATGGAGCCGTGGACCATGCCCGACCCGCTGCTCCCCCTGGCGATCGAGGCGCACAGCAAGACCGACGAGGACCGGCTCTCCCAGGGCCTGGCCCGGCTGGCCGCCGAGGACCCGACCCTGCGCGTCGAACAGAACCCCGACACCCACCAGGTCGTCCTGTGGTGCATGGGCGAGGCCCACGCCGAGGTCGTCCTGGAGCACCTCAGCGGCCGCTACGGGGTCCGGGTCGACGTGGTGCCGCACCGGGTGGGGCTGCGCGAGACCTTCGGCACGGGCGCGGCCGGCCGGGGCCGCCATGTGAAGCAGTCCGGCGGGCACGGCCAGTACGCGATCTGCGAACTCGACGTGGAACCCCTGCCCACCGGCTCCGGCCTCGAATTCGTCGACAAGGTCGTCGGCGGGGCGGTACCGCGGCAGTTCATCGCCTCCGTCGAGAAGGGCGTCCGCGCCCAGGCGGCCCGCGGCGTCTCGGCTGGCTGCCCCCTCGTCGACGTCCGGGTCACCCTCCGCGACGGCAAGGCCCACTCGGTCGACTCCTCGGACGCCGCCTTCCAGACCGCCGGCGCGCTCGCCCTGCGGGAGGCCGCGGCCGGGGCCCGGATCGAACTGCTGGAGCCGGTCGCCGAGGTGCGCGTCCTGGTCCCCGACGACTATGTGGGCGCGGTGATGAGCGACCTCTCGGGCCGCCGCGGCCGGGTCGTCGGCACCGAACAGGCGGGCGACGCGGGCACCTTGGTACGGGCCGAGGTACCGGAACTGGAGATCGGCAGGTACGCCGTCGACCTGCGCTCCCTCTCCCACGGAACGGGCCGCTTCAGCCGCTCCTACGCCCGCCACGAACCCATGCCGCCGCAGGTCGCGGACCGGATGCGCGCCGAGGCGGGCACGGGCGCACGCTGAGCCCGCCGTGCCCCGCCGGCGCACCCGTCCGGCGGGGCGCGGCGCGATGTGCCCTGCCGCAGGCCCCCCTCCGCCGATACCCTGAGGTGCCCAGCTCACCAGGTGTGCGGGGCGCGGCAGTTGGGAACAGGCCGCAGTGCACGGGTACGCGGCGATGGGGGCGGCAGTGGCAGACGGATTCGATTTCACACCCGGGGCCCAGGTCCCGCTCATGGGGTCGGCCGGACAGACCGCGGCGACCCATGCCCTCGCCTCGGCCGCCTACCGGGACAGCCCGGTGGACGAGATCCTCAAGGCCAACAGCGAGTGGCACAAGTCCGAGGTGAAGAAGGGCAAGTTCTCCCTCTTCGAGCCCAACCTCGGCGAGGCGTTCTCCCGGGCCGTGCAGGTGCGGATGCTGGGTGGCGCGCGCGGCTCGCTGATCCAGTCCTTCGGCTCCGACCCGCAGAGCGTGGTCGAGCACTGCCTGGCCGCCACCCGCATCCGCCGTGAGCGGGACGGCCGGCTGACCGCCGTGATGGCCCTGTGCGGACTCCTCTTCCTGCCCGGCCTGCTGCTCTGGATCGGTGTGTTCCAGTTGCGGCGCACCCTCGCCGGCGGCCAGAACAAGCGGGCGGGCGCGGTCGGCACCGCCCTGCTGGTGGGCCTGGGCGCGCTCGCCGTGATCATGCTGTGGCGGCTGCCGTTCTCCGGCTTCTGGGGCTACTACCTGCGGGGCATGATCGTCGCGCCCGTGATCGGCTGGGTGCTGGCGAAGCGGATCTGCGAGGCGAGCGCCAAGGACCTGCGGGAACGCTGGGAGAGCCTGCTCTCCGGGGGTGGCATCGGCGCCAAGGTGCCCGACGCGGTCCCCGGCAACCCCAACGACGCGGCCCGCGAACAGCTCCGCCAGGGCCTCCAGAAGCTCACCGCCGAACAGCACTCCAACGTCGTCTTCTACGCGGGCCCCAAGGGGATACTCGGCATGGGCACCCGCTGGGGGAGCTGGCAGATGGCCGAGGAACTGGTCTCCGCCGACCCGTCCAAGGAGATCAACCAGTTCCGGAGCTGGGACGTCATCCGGGCCATCCACGACAAGCTCAAGCTCCTGGAGCGCGGCCCGCTGAACTCCGGCGGCTTCCCGCCGCCCTCGGTCAAGCACTGGATCGTCTCCCCCGTCGGCGAGAACGCGGCCGCCGTCACCCGCCCGGACGGGCAGGACGTGGAGGCGTTCCAGGTCCGCGGCCACGAGATACAGCGGATCTGCAACCACCAGCAGTTCGGCGGCGGCGACCGCCACTACCTCGGCGTGCAGTTCACCCTCTGGGACGGCCAGTTGGTGATCACCATGCTGATCACGGTGACCGTCCTCCACGAGACCCTGCGCGTCGAGGTCACCGGCCACGCCCTGGGCCCGGTCCACTCCCTCTTCACCACCAAGCCCGCCCCGAAGACGGTCACGGTGAGCAAGACGGTCCGCTTCTGGGAGACCACGGAACGGTCCCTGCCGCTGGTCGACACCCCGGAGGTGGTCCGCCTCGCGGTGCGCGCCCCGTTCACCTGGTACCCGCCGCTGCTGGACTTCCTCGGCGGCAAGCTGGTGCTCCCCGAGCCCTTCGGGCTGCGGCACGCCTGGGCGGAGAAGCCGTGGCGCCACCGCTTCATGGCGGACGACGCCCTGCGGGCGGCCACCCCGGTCCTGCGGGTGGCCCACGCGGCGGCCCTGAAGGTCCTCCAGGAGAACGGCGTGGACACCTCGCGCTTCGACAGCCGCTCCCTCACGGTCAGCGGCGCGGTGCAGGAGGCGTCCCCGGGCAAGGCGGACGTGTACGACGCGTGAGGTGGGCGGTGCGACGCGCTGCACCGCGTCGCACCGGGGCCGGTCAGACCGGCCAGGCGGCGGCGAGCATCGCCCGGGTGTCCCCCAGGAGCTGCGGCAGCACCTTCGTCGCGCCGATCACCGGCATGAAGTTGGTGTCACCACCCCAGCGCGGCACGATGTGCTGGTGCAGATGGGCGGCGATCCCGGCGCCGGCCGCCGCCCCCTGGTTGAGGCCGATGTTGAAGCCGTGCGCGCCGGACGCGGTCCGCAGCGCGGTCATCGCCTGCTTGGTCAGCACGGCCAGTTCGGCGGTCTCCGCCTCGTCCAGCTCGGTGTAGTCGGCGACATGGCGGTAGGGCACCACCATCAGATGCCCGCCGTTGTAGGGGTAGAGGTTGAGCACGGCGTAGACGCGCTCACCACGGGCCACGATCAGACCGTCCTCGTCGGACTTCTCCGGGATCGAGCAGAACGGGCAGCCGTCCCCGGCCCCCGGGCCGGTGGGCTTGTTCTCGCCCTGGATGTACGCCATGCGGTGAGGCGTCCACAGGCGCTGGAACGCGTCAGGCGTCCCGACCCCGATCTGCTGCTCCGGCTCAGTCGTCATGCGGGCCAGCATATTCGGCGCGAGGACGTGCCGAGGGGCGGCCCCGGACAGGGGCCGCCCCTCGGTACGGACGGGTCGGATCAGACCTGGACGCGGCGCTCCACCACGTCGGCCAGCTTGGCGAGGGCGTCCTCGCGCGGGATGCCGTTCTCCTGGGAGCCGTCGCGGTAGCGGAAGGAGACCGTGCCCGCGTTCATGTCCTCGTCGCCGACGATGACCATGAAGGGGACCTTCTGCTTCTGCTGGTTCCTGATCTTCTTCTGCATCCGGTCCGAGGAGGAGTCCACCTCCACCCGCAGGCCCTTCTTCCTCGCGTCCGCCGCGAACGCCTGGAGGTACTCCACGTGCGCGTCGCCGATCGGGATGCCGACCGCCTGGACCGGGGCCAGCCACGGCGGCATCGCGCCCGCGTAGTGCTCCAGCAGGACCGCGAAGAAGCGCTCGATCGAGCCGAAGAGCGCACGGTGGATCATGACCGGACGCTGCTTGGTGCCGTCCGGGCCGGTGTACTCCAGGCCGAAACGCTCGGGGAGGTTGAAGTCCAGCTGCACGGTCGACATCTGCCAGGTCCGGCCGATCGCGTCCCGCGCCTGCACGGAGATCTTCGGGCCGTAGAACGCGGCGCCGCCCGGGTCGGCGACGAGCTCCAGGCCCTGCTTCTCGGCGACCTGGCGCAGCGTCTCGGTGGCCTCCTCCCAGACCTCGTCCGACCCGACGAACTTCTCGGGGTCCTTGGTGGACAGCTCCAGGTAGAAGTCGTTGAGCCCGTAGTCGCGCAGCAGGTTGAGGACGAAGGTGAGGGTGCGGTCCAGCTCCTCCGCCATCTGCTCCTTGGTGCAGTAGATGTGCGCGTCGTCCTGGGTGAAGCCCCGGGCGCGGGTCAGGCCGTGCACCACGCCGGACTTCTCGTACCGGTACACCGTGCCGAACTCGAAGAGCCGCAGCGGCAGTTCACGGTAGGAGCGGCCGCGCGCGTCGAAGATCAGGTTGTGCATCGGGCAGTTCATGGGCTTGAGGTAGTAGTCCACGCCCTCGTCGAGCTGCATGGGCGGGTACATGCCCTCGGCGTACCAGTCGAGGTGCCCGGAGACCTCGAAGAGCTTCCCCTTGGTGGCGTGCGGGGTGTAGACGAACTCGTACCCCTCCTCCTCGTGCCGGCGGCGCGAGTAGTCCTCCATGACCCGGCGGATGATGCCGCCCTTGGGGTGGAAGACGGCGAGGCCGGAGCCGATCTCCTCGGGGATGGAGAAGAGGTCCAGCTCGTTGCCGAGCTTGCGGTGGTCGCGCTTCTCCGCCTCGGCGAGGAAGTCGAGGTACGCCTTCAGCTCGTCCTTGGACGGCCAGGCGGTCCCGTAGATCCGCTGGAGCATCGGGTTCTTCTCGCTGCCGCGCCAGTACGCGGCGGCGTTGCGCATCAGCTTGAACGCCGGGATGTTGCGGGTGCTGGGCAGGTGGGGGCCCCGGCAGAGGTCCTTCCAGCACAGCTCGCCGGTCTTGGCGTCGAGGTTGTCGTAGATGGTCAGCTCGCCCGCGCCGACCTCGACGTCCGCGCCGTCGTCGGAGGAGGCCGAGCCCTTGAGCCCGATCAGCTCCAGCTTGTACGGCTCGTCCGCCAGCTCCTCGCGCGCGGCCTCGTCGGTGACGACCCGGCGGGAGAAGCGCTGGCCGCGCTTCTGGATCTCCTGCATCTTCTTCTCGACGGCCTTGAGGTCCTCCGGGGTGAAGGGCCGCTCGACGTCGAAGTCGTAGTAGAAGCCGTCCTTGACCGGCGGGCCGATGCCGAGCTTGGCCTCCGGGAACAGCTCCTGCACGGCCTGGGCCATGACGTGCGCGGTGGAGTGGCGCAGGATGTTCAGGCCGTCCTCGGAGGTGATCTCGACGGGCTCGACCTGCTCGCCGTCGCGCACCTCGTAGGTGAGGTCCTTCAGCTCGCCCGCGATCCGGGCGGCGACGATGCTGCGCTCGCCCGCGAAGAGCTCGGCGGCCGTAGTGCCCGTCGTCACCACGCGTTCTTCCCGCTCCGAATCGCGTTGGATGATCACACGGACGTCTGACACCGGTCTCTCCTGACTGAAGGCTGGTGCGCGGCCGGGTACGGCTCGCGCACCTGGAATCGTACCGAGCCGGTGGGGGCGCCCGCGAAACGGTTACGCGCCCGCGCCCGGTCCGTGGTGATCGCGCTCCGCGTCGTCCGGGTCGTGGTCCGGGTCGCCCGCGTCGCCGGGGCCGCCCGGTCCGCCCACGTCGTTCGCGTCGCCCCCGGAGTGCGGGTCGTGGTCGGGGTCCTCGTCGTAGGGGTCGGGGTCCGGGTGTTCGCGCAGGGCCTTCATCAGCCGGTCCCGTTCGGCCTCGTCCACGCGGACGGCGGTGACCCGGCCGGGGTCGGCCAGCCGCCGGAAGCCGCCGCTGCTCTCCAGCCGCCCGGCGATCCGGACGGGCAGCCCGGCGAGGTGGGCCCGTCCGGCGGCGCGGTAGGCGTCGTCGTCGAGGACCACCCGCACATGGGAGACCTCCGCCCCGGCGAGCACCCGCAGCCGCACGGTCCCGGGCCCGCGCGGGTCGGGGCGGCGCAGCCGGACGACGGTGCCGGTGAGCCGGACGGGGACGGACGGTTCCTCCTGGAGGTAGCGCGCCGAGGCCGCGCGCAGGGTGGCCAGATCCCCGGCGGAGAACTCGACGGGTTCCATCCGGGCCGCGCACCCCTGGGGCACCCCGGCCCCGGGCGACCAGTCCACGGCGATCCGCGCGCCCTCCGTGCCGCGCACCAGCGCGATCACGGCCTCGGTCAGCTCCCTGCTGACCCCGGCCCGGACGGCGGCGTCGAAGGCTTCCATCCCGCCGGCCGCCCGCCGGTAGTCGACGGCCTCGCGGGCGGCCTGGAGGGCGTGGCAGAGGCGGACGGCGACGGCCCGGCCGGAGCGCACGGGCACGAAGGCGGTGAGGGCGCGTCCGCCGGTGGCGGGGCCGACGAGGACGCCGGACAGGGTTGCCAGAGCCGCCCGGCGGTGGCGTGCGCCGTGGTAGCCGGCCGGTCCGCGGGCGGCGAGGGCACCGGCCATGAGCATCTGCCGTACCGCTGTGCGCAGTTGCTCCTCGGCGGTCCAGGAGACGGTGCCGGAGGGGCCCTCGGGGATGTCCCGCCACCAGCGGATCTCGTCGCTGGGGACGGCGAGGGAGACGAGGACCTCCCGGGCGGAGGGGGCCCCGCAGCGGGCGAGGGCGGTGAGGGCCTCGCCGATGAGGTCCTCGCAGTCGGGGAAGGCGCGGTCCTCGGGGACCAGGAGGCTGGTGCCGTTCGCGGCCAGGCCGGGCGGGGTCCAGCGGCTGTAGCGGCCGGGGGCGCCGCCGCGCCGCCGCCAGCCGTGCCGGTCGAGGAGGGCGCCGAGGACGGCGGGGTCGATCTGGGCGGGGTCGGGTGCGGTGCGGTCGCCCCAGGGGCCGGGAGCGCCGGCGGGGTGCGGACGGCCGGGCGCGGGTGCGGGGACAGGAGGGCGACCGGGGACGGGAGGGCGGTGGTGCTCGTCGAAGGGCCGGTGCATCAGGGTCTCCCTCCCGCGCCGACGCGCGTCATGATCTCGCAGAGCGCCCGGTCGTCGAAGATCCGCGAGGTGGGGACGCGCACGGTGGTCCGGCGCGCGCCGGTGACGGGATGCCCGGCGAGGTTGGTCCAGTAGCAGCAGTGGCGCAGATCGAGCCGGTCGTGTCCGGCGCGCAGCCACTCCTCCCGGGTCCTCGGCACGATCATCACGACGAGGATCTTGTGGACGGAGACCGGGGTGCGGGCCAGTTTCACCAGGTGGTCGTTGTCCAGCGTGAAGGAGAACGCGGGTCCGGGCGGGTGGGGCGGCAGCTGGTAGGTGGCCTTGAGCTGGACCTTGATGGTGACCTCGTCGTCGACGAGGTGGGCGGCGGAGCCGTGGCTGACGTGCCAGTCGATGCCGTTGTCCGGGAACGGCTGGGAGAGGGAGCAGCCGGCCGCGGCGGCGACGGCGTGCAGATAGCCCACCTGAAGGGTCTCCATACAGGCGGTGGTGGCGAGTGCTCCGCGCAGGGGCGCGGCGGCCCGCTGCGGCTGGGGGCGCCTCCCGCCCGCGGGTGCCGGCCCTCCCGGCTCGGGCTGGGCGAGCGCCATGTCGATGTCCTTCCCCGTCACCTGTGTTGTCACCGCCCGGCGTGAGGCGCAAACAGTCCGGGTATCACCGCTTCGGGCAGGTTCGCTCCCATCTGCCAAGCGTGTGCGAGGAGTTCGGGGATGACGCACTGGTTCGACGGCCCACTGGCCGCATTTGACACGGAGACAACCGGAGTGGACGTCGAGGAGGACCGGATCGTGTCGGCCGCCGTCGTCGTCCAGGACACACCCGGCGGACGGCCGCGCATCACACGGTGGCTGGTCAACCCGGGGGTGCCGGTGCCCGCCGCCGCGACGGAGGTGCACGGGCTGACGGAGGATCACCTTCAGCGCAACGGCCGCTGGCCGTCGCCGGTGATGGAGGAGATAGTCAAGGCGCTCGCGGACCAGTGCGCGGCCTCGCGTCCGCTGGTGGTGATGAACGCGCCGTTCGATCTGACCATCCTGGACCGGGAGTTGCGCCGGCACCGGGCGTCCTCACTGGCCCGCTATCTGGACCACGCCCCGCTGTGCGTGCTGGATCCCCGGGTGCTGGACAAGCATCTGGACCGCTACCGCAAGGGCCGCCGCACACTGACCGACCTGTGCGCGCAGTACGAGGTGGTGCTGGACGGGGCCCATGACGCGGCGGCGGACGCGCTGGCGGCGATGGAGGTCGTCCGGGCGGTCGGGCGGCGCTTCTCGGCCCGGCTGGAGCGGCTGTCGACGGCGGAGCTGCACACCCTCCAGGCGGTGTGGCACGCGGCCCAGGCGCGGGGCCTGCAGGCGTGGTTCGCGCGCAGCGGGACGCCGGAGCCGGTGGACACGGCGTGGCCGCTGCGCCCGGAGCTGCCGGCCGCGGCGTGAGCGCTGCCGCGCGGGTCCGGGAACGTGCGAGAGGCCGGTCCGTGGGACGGACCGGCCTCTCGGCTGGTGGGCGATACTGGGATCGAACCAGTGACCTCTTCGGTGTGAACGAAGCGCTCTCCCGCTGAGCTAATCGCCCGGGAACGCACCGAACCATACAGGGCTCCGAGCCCTTCGTTCAAACCGCTTCGAGCCAGGCGGCGAGTCCGCGCCGCCCGCTGCGCATCATCAGGGCGTGGTTGGCCCGGAACAGCGGCCGGCAGGGCAGGGCGAGCCGTCTCATCAGCGGTTTGCGGACGACGACCTCCTGTTCGTACAGGGCCCGGGTGCCGTCGCCGTGCGAGGTCAGGGTCCAGCGGGACCAGCCCTCCAGGTCGCCCTCCATGGCGATCTCCAGCACCCCCGCCCCGGGGTCGCGGCGCCGGGCGCGGGCGGTGACGTACAGGTCGTAGGGCAGCAGGGAGCGGAAGCGGGCGGTGCCGGACTCGGCGTCGGCGGGGGTGACTTCGCGGACCTCGGGCCACCAGCGGGGGTACTCCTCGGGCCGTTCCAGCACCCGGTAGACCGCGGGCGGCGGGGCGGGCAGGTCCCAGACGCTGCGGAAGCGGTAGCGGCACCAGTCCATGTCCCCAGTGTGCGGGTGCGGGGGCCGGTGTGCGGCGCCCCGGCCCGTACTCATACGGGAAGTGAGTACCCCACCCCATGACCGCACGGGTGTGCGGGTCCACACTTCGGCGCATGGGACACGCACCACCACCCGCCGAGGAACTGTCGGCGATCGACGGCGAACTGCGCCGACTGGACGCACGCCGGGCGCAGTTGCTCGCCCGCCGTGCCTGGCTGCTGGCCGCGATGGGCCAGGCGGCCGCCGTGCGCCCGGCGGCCCGCGGACCGTACGGTCCGCCCCGCGCGTCCGCTCCGCCGCGGGGCCTGTGGGCGCCGCAGGGCACTCCGGCGGCGGCCCGGCCGGCTTCGGGCCCGGGTGCCCAGAATGTGCTGCTGACCCTGGGCGGGGTGCTGCTCGCGGTCGCGGCCATCGCGTTCACGCTGGTCAGTTGGGGCCACCTGGGGATCGGTGGGCGCGCGGCGGTGCTCGGCACGGTGACGCTGGCCGCGTTCGCCGCCCCGGCCGTGCTGCTGCGCCGGGGTCTGACGTCGACGGCGGAGGCCGTGGGCGTCCTGGCCCTGGTGCTGTCGCTGCTCGACGCGTACGCCCTGCACCGGGTGGCCTTCGCGGACGCGGACGGTCTCGCGTACACGGCGTGGGCGTGCGCGGTGCTGGCGGCGCTGTGGACGGCGCAGGGGCTGGCGTTCCCCCGGCTGCGCACGCCGCTGCCGGCGGCGGTGGTCGTCGGGCAGTTCGCGCTGCCGCTGTGGGCGCTGTCGGACGCGGTGGCGGGCCCGCCGGTGGAGTGGGCGCTGCTGGCGACGGCCGCGCTCGACGTGGCGGTGGTGCTGTGGGCGCGGCCGGTGGTGGTGCGCGGGTTCGCGGGTACGGCGGCCGCGGTGTGGGGCGTGCTGGTCCTGCTGATCGGGGGCGCGCGTTCGGTGGCGGCGGACGCTCCGGTCGAGGCGTTGGAGCCGGGCGCGCTGCTGCTGGGCGCGGCGGGCCTGGCGCTGTTCACGGCATGGCGGGTGCGGGCGGCCGCGGTCGCCCTGTCGACGACCGCGGGGCTGGCCGTGGTCGCGGCGGTCGGCGGGTTCGCGGGCGCGGGTCTGCCGGACGGCTGGCCGGTGGTCGTGTACCTGCTCTGCGGCTCGGCGCTGCTCGCGGCGGCGCGGCCCGTCCTGCCGCGCGGGGTACTGCGCGGCCTGGGCCTCGCCTCGGCCACGGTCCACGCGGCGGCGGCCCTGACCGCCCTCCCCCTGACCCTCCTCGCCCTGGTGGGCCCGGCCTCCCGCCTCGCCTCCGTCTGGCAGGGCGCGCCGAGCGACGCCCGCGCGGCCTCGGCCCTCGGCATCCCCCTCACCTCGGCGTCCACCGCGTCGGTCCTGGTGGTCCTGCTCCTGCTGACGGCGACCTGCGCTCTGCTCGCCCTCCGCCCGTCGACGCTCCCGGCGTGGGGCGCCGCCCCGGCAGCAGGCGCGCCGGGTGCGCCCCACACCGCGGGCGCCCCGCCCCAGGGCTCGCCGGGAGCGGCCCACCCGGCGACCGGCGCCGTCCCGCGCACGCCCCCGGTGGGCCCGGCGGCGGCCGCCGGCACCTCGGCGCAGCCGGGCGGCGCGCCTGGCGCCACCCCGGTGCCGCCGCACGTCGGCGCCGGCCCCGCCTCCGCGCACCCCGCGGCAGAGGCGGCCGATGCCTCGACGACCGGTACGCCCCCCGTGGGCCCGGGAGCCCCGGTCGGGCCCGACCCGACGTCGGCCGGCGGCGCCGGGCCCGCCTCCGCGCACCCCGGCGGCGCGCCCGCCGCGCCCCCCGTCCCGCCCGCGCCGGAGCGTCGCCCCTCGTTCCAGAGCGCCGCGGCCGCCGGGGCCATCGGGCTCGGGTGGGCGGCCGCGCTGGTCGTGCCGCTGGCCGCGGGGCTCGGGTACGGCACCGCCGTGGTGTGGCAGCTCCTCGTCGCGCTGGCCGCGACCGCGTGGGGCCTGGGCCGGGCCGGGGTCGCCCGGGCGGCGAACCCGTTCGGGGCGACGGCTCCCACCGTCACCGCGCTGGTGTGCGGGCTGACGACCTGCCTGAGCGCCGCCCTGCTGGCGCTCGGCACACGTCCCGCGACCTTCGCCGTCCTCGGCACTCTGGTCGCGGCGCTGGCCGCCGGTGCCGTCCACGCGTCGGGCCCCGCGCGCTCCTCCGTGGCGGCCGGTGCGGCCGTCCTGGCGGCGACCGGCCTGGCGGGAGCGGTCGCGGGAGCGGCAGGGCTCTCCGCGACGGGCACCGCGCTCGTCCTGCTCGCCGTCCCGGCTCTGGCCGCCCTCGTCGGCGCCCGGCTGGGCCGGAACCCGGTGGCCCTCACCGTCGAGGGCACCTCGGCGGTCGCCGCCGTCCTCGCGGTCGGACTGGCCGCGAGCGACGGCCCCGCCCCGCTGGCCCTGGTCCTGGCGCTGTGCGGGGTGATCGCGGCGGGCACGGCCGTCCGCCCGGAGCGCCGCCCGGTCGCCGGGTGGACCGCCGCCGCGCTGTTCCTGGCGGCGACCTGGTTCCGGCTGTACGCCTCCGAGGTGACCGCGCCCGAGGCGTACACCCTGCCCGTGACCGTGCCCGCCCTGGTCGTGGGGTACCTGCGGATGCGCCGCGACCCGGGGGCGTCCTCGTGGACCGCGTGCGGCCCGGGGCTGCTGGTCACGGCGGTGCCGAGCCTGCTGCGGGTGTGGGGCGACGAGGGCTGGCAGCGCCCGCTGCTGCTGGGCCTCGCGGCCCTGGCCGTCACTCTGGCCGGTGCGCGGCTGCGGCTGCGGGCCCCGCTGCTGGTGGGCGGCACGGTGCTGGCCCTGGTCGCGGTGCACGAGCTGGCCCCGTACGTGGTCCAGGTGGTCGGTGCCCTCCCCCGCTGGCTGCCGCCGGCCCTGGCCGGTCTGCTGCTGCTCGCGGTAGGCGCGACCTACGAGCGGCGCCTGCGGGACGCCCGCCGGCTGCGGCGGACCCTCGCCGGCATGCGCTAGCCGGACCGCCCCGGGCGACCGGGGAACGCCGAGGGCCCCGAGGACGATGTCCTCGGGGCCCTCGGTCCGGGTGGGCGATACTGGGTTCGAACCAGTGACCTCTTCGGTGTGAACGAAGCGCTCTCCCACTGAGCTAATCGCCCGGGCGCACCGCAAACATTACCGCATGTCAGCGGGTGCCCAGGACCACTCGGCGATCAGCGGCCGGTCACTCGTCGATCTTCCACGGCAGGGCCAGTCCGAACTTCCAGAGGTACAGCGCGCACAGGGCTCCGGCGATCACCAGGCCGATGCTCGTGAGGATGATGTTGCGGCGGCGGACCTTGGGATCGAGGGCGCGCTGGGCGGCCTCCGTGACCTTGCGCTTGGTCCAGCGCAGCACGAGCTGGGCCCAGACGAACTCGGTCGCCCAGATCGCCATGCCCGCGAAGATCACCACCCAGCCGGGACCGGGCAGCACCAGCATGGCCGCGCCCGCGGCGACGACCGCGAGGCCGACCACGAAGACGCCGACCTGCCAGCTGATGTGCAGGGTTCTGGACCGCTTGATGAAGTGAGGCGCCCGCGAACCGAGCGGCCTCTCGGTCTCCGTCTCCCCCGCCGGGTCCGCCGGCCGCGCCGGTCCCGTCGTCACGTCCCCCGTCACGGTGCCGGTGGCCGTCGTCCCCGCGACGGCCCCGCCCCGCTCGTTACTCTCCGCATGCATGACCCCCAACCTACCGGATTCGTCCGGATCACCGGTATGGCCGAATAACACCAGGTGATACACCGCCGTACGGGCGACTTGAAGGATCACAAAACGGTCAGAGGGGTTTACAACGGCACCGTAGGTGGCATGTCGATTTCGCCGACGTGCGAATCCCCGAGCGCACACTGAGCGAAAGGCCCTGGCGCTTATGAACACCACGGTCAGCTGCGAGCTGCACCTGCGCCTCGTTGTATCGAGCGAGTCCTCACTGCCTGTACCCGCGGGCCTGCGGTATGACACGGCCGATCCCTATGCCGTGCACGCCACCTTCCACACCGGAGCCGAAGAGACGGTCGAATGGGTCTTCGCCCGCGACCTTCTCGCCGAGGGGCTGCACCGGCCCACCGGCACCGGCGACGTCCGCGTCTGGCCGTCCCGCAGCCACGGTCAGGGCGTCGTCTGCATCGCCCTCAGCTCCCCGGAAGGCGAAGCCCTGCTGGAGGCCCCGGCGCGGGCCCTGGAATCCTTCCTCAAGCGGACGGACGCCGCGGTGCCGCCCGGCACCGAACACCGGCACTTCGACCTCGACACCGAGCTCTCGCACATCCTGGCCGAAAGCTGAGCCAGGCGCTGGGCCGCACGGCGCCGTCCGTCTCGGGGAGACGGCGCCGCGCGGAAAGTCCCCTGTAGGACGCGGCGGGCGCCGCCGTCACGGAATCCACCGTGACGGCGGCGCTGCTGCGTCCGGGGCACGAACCGCTAGAGTCGGCGCAATTCGGCGGGCACCGGCCCGCGGCAGGCCAGGGAGCGAATCGTGCTGATTCCCCACGACACCCGTATCGCCCTCGACACCGTCGTCGATCTGGTGAACACCGCACCCGAGGACGGCCGGGAGGACGGACTCCCGGACATCAAGGCGCTCGACGAGTTCGTCCGCAGCCACCACGTCAGCGACGTGAACGAGCTCGGACAGCGGGACCTGAAGGCGATCCAGCAGGTCCGCGCCCGGTTCGCCGAGGTCTTCGCCGCGCCCGACAGCCGCACCGCCGCCCGGCTGATCAACCAGCTCGTCGCCGCCGCCGGTACGACACCGCAGCTCACCGACCACGACGGCTACGACTGGCACGTCCACTACTTCGCCCCGGGCGCCTCCGTCGCCGACCATCTCGCGGCGGACTGCGGGATGGCCCTGGCGTTCATCGTCGTGGCGGGCGAGCAGGAGCGGCTGCGGCGCTGCGAGGCGCCGGACTGCGGGCGGGCCTTCGTCGACCTGTCACGGAACCGCTCGCGGCGCTACTGCGACAGCCGGACCTGCGGCAACCGCCTCCATGTCGCGGCCTACCGGGCACGGCGCAAGGAGGCCGCGGCGGGCTGAGCCGGCCGGGGCCGATCCAGCACAGGGGCTCAGAGCAGCAGCAGGTCGTGCACGGCGGCCATCAGCAGCAGAACGCCGATCACCGTCAGGAAGATCATCAGAGGCGGCTGGGAGAGCGCGAACAGGCATCCGCGGGGCTCCGGGGTCGGTGCGGGGGGCTGCCCCCGTGAGGTATCGAGCATCTCAAGGGGATGATGGCGCAGCCGGAGGCGGCGAAATCCCCCAAAACGCCCTCACGGCGGGGCGGTTCACCACTTTCCGCATCGCGAACGGTCGGCGTTCGAGCGCGTGCCCACGATGTGGACCCGAACCGGCCCCGAAGGGCGCGGCGGACCGGGATCCAAGACCGTCGGCGGAGGTCCACAGGACGAGACCGACCCCGACCGGGGACGGGTGCCGGCGTCCGGGCGGACGCCTAGCGTGGCTGCCATGCCCGCCAACGCAGAGACCACCGCAGAGACCACCGCCGAAGCCACCGCCGGATTCGATCTCGGCCACTACCTCGCCCGCATCGGCTGGACCGCCCCGCCCCGGCCGGACGCCGCGACCCTGCGCGGCCTCAACCGCGCCCACCTCCACGCCGTGCCCTTCGAGAACCTCGACGCCCTCGGCGGCGCCGCGCCCTCGCTGGCGCTGCCGGACCTGGTGGCCAAGCTGCTGGACAGCCGTCGCGGCGGCTACTGCTACGAGCACAACACCCTCTACGCGGCCGCCCTGGAGACGATCGGCTTCCGGGTGACCCGCCTGGTGGCCCGGGTGGTCGTGGGCGCCGAGACCCTGGAGAGCAGGCCGCGTACCCATATGGCGCTGCTGGTCCGGGTGCCAGGGGAGGAGCACCCGTATCTGGCCGACGTCGGCTTCGGGGCGGCCGGCTCGCTGCTGGAGGCGGTGCCGCTGGTCCCGGGCACCGAGTTCGCCTCGGGGCGGCGGCGCCACCGGCTGGTGCACGCCCCGCACGACGGGCCGCTGGCGCTGTGGGTGCTCCAGCACCGGGACGCCGGCGCGGAGACCTGGGAGAACCAGTACGCCTTCACCGTGGAGCCCTTCGAGCGGCCCGACTACGAGATGATCAACTGGCATGTGGCCACCAACCCCCGGTCCCCGTTCAGCCACCGCCTGTATCTCCAGCGCACGGCCGAGGAGATGCACCGGGTGCTCGACGGGCGGTGGCTGACCGAGACCCACGCGGACGGCCGGGTGGTGGTGCGGGAACTGTCCACCGAGGAGGAGGCCCGGCGGGTGGTGGCCGAGGGGTTCGGGATCGACGCGCCCGAGGGCCTGAAGCTCCTGCCGTAGACGACCCCCGGGGCGGGCGGCGTCAGATGCCGTGCTTCTTGAGGATCGCCTCGATGTCGCTGAAGTCGTCGTCCGCGGCGGCGGCCTGCTGCTTCCTGGGGTTCTTCGGGCGGGCCTGCGGGGTCGCGGGCCGGGCGCCGGCGCCCAGGGAGGGGGCCGAGGCGCCGGGCTCGACGGCCTCGTTCCCGCCGCCCGCCGCGGCGGCCCGGCGCTCCTTGCGGGTGGGCACCCCGCGTCGGCGTTCCGCGAAGCGGGTGGTCATGAAGAGCAGCCAGGCCCCGCCGAGCAGGCCGAAGCCGACCCACGCGGAGGGGCTGAAGGCCGTGTCGAAGGCCCACTGCACGGCACCCGTGAGGACCAGGCCCACGGGGACCAGCGAGTAGGCCGCGATCCTGGTCGCGGCGAGGAAGCGCCTGCGGTAGGCGGTGACGGCGGCGATGCCCAGGCCGGCGGCGGACACCGCGGAACAAATGGTCTCGGCAAGCATCCGGTCCTCCAGGCTCGGCGGGCGAGGGTGCGGCTGCGGTGCGGCCGCACCCGCCGTCCCTGCGTCGTCCTCTCCATCCTGCACCGTCCGGCCCCCTCGGGGCCACGGCCGGGGCCCGGCTCAGGGGGATCTCCGGGGCGGCCTCCTCCTCAGGTCCCCGTCGGGTCCTCGTTCGGCGGCGGTCCGCGCTGCTGGAAGACTGGGGCCATGAGCGACTCCACCACCGCCCGCCCCGTCGTCGTCGACGTCTGGTGCGAGCTCCAGTGCCCCGACTGCCACAGCGCCCTGGGCGACGTCCGCGCGCTGCGTGAGCGGTACGGCGACCGGATCGAGCTGCGGCTGCGGCACTTCCCCCTCGAGAAGCACAAGCACGCCTTCGCCGCCGCCCAGGCCGCGGAGGAGGCCGCCGAGCAGGGCAGGGGCTGGCCGTACGCGGAGGCGGTGCTGGCGCGCACGGCCGAGCTGGGCGAGCGCGGGGAGCCGGTCCTGCTGGAGGTCGCGCGTGAACTGGGCCTGGACGCGGAGGAGTTCGACACCGCGCTGATCGACGGCCGGCACATCCTGGCGGTCGACGCCGACCAGGCCGAGGGCAAGGCGATCGGGGTGACGGGCACACCGACGTACGAGGTCGACGGGGTCCGGCTGGACGGGGGCAGGAGCCAGGAGGGGCTGCGCGCCCGGATCGAGGAGATCGTGGACCGGCTGCTGGGCGCCGGGCAGCCGTAGGCGGGGCACGCGGCGCACCCGCCGGGGGTCAGAGGAGCCGTTTGGCGAAGTTGCGGTGGGTGGTGCGGTAGCCGAGGGACTCGTACAGGGTGCCGGCCGGGGTGTTGCCCGCGAAGACATGGAGCCCGACGGTGCCGTGGCCGGCCTCGTGGGCGATCCGCTCGGCGAGGAGCATCAGGGTCCGCCCGTGGCCCCGGCCGCGGTGGGCCTCGGCCACCTCGACGTCGTAGACGTACGCCTCCCGCTCCCCCGCCTCCGTCTCGCGGTCGGCGACCCAGAGGTGGCCCACCTCGGCGCCGTCCGCGTGCAGGTGGTGGAGGTGGGCGCCGGGGGTGGCGGGGCCCTCGGGGAGGAGCCGCTCGTGGACCGTCTCGGAGCGCGCGAGGGCCTCGTCCTCGGGGACGCCGGCGGAGATCCAGTCGCGGGCGTAGTGGCGGACCGCGTGGGCGCGCCAGCGGTCGAAGGCGGCCCGGTCCATGGGGCGCGCCTCGGTGCCGGCGGGGAGGCCGGCGGCGGGCCCGGTGAGCTGTTTGACCATGGTGCGGCCGCGTTCGGTCCAGCCGAGGGCGGCCGCCATCCGCAGGGCGGGCTCCGCGTCGGCGGGCACGGTGGCGCGGGCCTCGGGGCAGTCCCAACCGCGCAGCACCTCCTCGGCGGCGAGGGCGGCGACCGTGCCCCGGCCCCGGCGCCGGTCCGGCTCGTCGATGCGCAGGTCCCGGACGCGGCCGAGGGGGCGCCCCCGGGGCGCGGGGTCGGCGGCGAGCGAGACACCGCCGACCCGGCGGCCGTTCACGCACACGTCGTAGTCGCACGCCCGGCTGCCGGCCGGGTCCTGCCGAATCGGCCCGGTGGGCCGCAGAGTTGTGGTCATCGAGGACTTTCTACCTGCCCGGGGCCCACCTGACACCACCCGGTGGGCTCGGGACACCACCCGGTGGGTTCGGGTCAGCGCGGGTCCGGGTCGGCGGCGGCGCGTTCCTCGAAGACGCGCATGGCCTTGGCGGTGACCGGGCCGGGCCCGGGTGCGAGCTCGCGGTCGTCGACGCGGACGACGGCCTGGACGTCGCGCAGGGTGGAGGTCAGGAAGATCTCCTCCGCCGCGTACAGGGCGTCCAGGGGGAGGTCGGTCTCCCGGGCACCGGTCCATTCCACGGTCAGGGCGCGGGTGATGCCGGCGAGGCAGCCGGAGGCGACGGGCGGAGTGTGCAGTTCGCCGTCGAGGACGAGGAAGACGTTGGAGCCGGTGCCCTCGCAGAGCCGCCCCACGGTGTTGGCGAAGAGGGCCTCGGAGGCGCCGTGTTCGTGGGCGCGGGCGAGGGCGACCACGTTCTCCGCGTACGAGGTGGTCTTGAGGCCGGTCAGGGCGCCGCGCTCGTTGCGGGTCCAGGGGACGGTGACGGCGGCGGTGGTGTCGGGGCGGCGGGTGGTCTCGCCGACGGCGACCACCAGGGTGGGGCCGGCGGTGCCGCGGTCGGAGCCGAGGGGGGAGAGCCCGCCGGTGTAGGTGATCCGCAGCCGGCCGAGCGGCACCGGATCGGCGGCGAGGACGGCCTCGCAGGCGCGGCGGACCTCGTCGTGGTCGGGCTCGGGCAGGCCGAGGCCCCGGGCGGAGCGGGTGAGCCGGTCCAGATGGCGGGTGAGGGCGAAGGGCCGCCCGTGCTCCGCCTTCACGGTCTCGAAGATGCCGTCGCCCACGGTCAGGCCGTGGTCCAGCACGGACACCAGGGCGTTCCCCGCGTCCTTGAGCCCGCCGTCGACCCAGATCCTCATCCCGCAGTCCTTCCGCTCGCCCGGTACGCGCCCGACGCTATCGCGAGCAGCCGGGACGCCTTGAGTTCGGTCTCGGCCCACTCGCGGTCCGGGTCGGAGCCCCAGGTGATCCCCGCGCCGGTGCCGAAGCGGACGGCGGGGCCGCCGGGGGCGGTCCGGTCGAGCCAGAAGGTGCGTATGCCGACCGCCAGCTCGCCGGTTCCCCGGTCGGCGTCGACCCAGCCGATGCCGCCGCAGTAGGGGCCCCGGGGGGCGGTCTCCAGGGCGTCGATGATCCGCAGGGCGCTGGACTTGGGCGCGCCGGTGACCGAGCCGGGCGGGAAGGCGGCGGCCAGCAGTTCGGGCCAGCCGGCCGTGGCGGCCAGCTCACCCCGGACGGTGGAGACCAGGTGGACCAGGCCGGGGTGCTCCTCGACGGCGCAGAGGGCGGGGACGGTGACGCTGCCGGTGGCGCAGACCCGGCCGAGGTCGTTGCGGACCAGGTCCACGATCATCACGTTCTCGGCGTGGTCCTTCTCCAGCAGGTCCCCGGCGGTACGGCCGGTGCCCTTGATCGGGCCGGACTCGACGGTACGGCCGGCGCGGCGGAGGAAGAGCTCGGGGGACGCGGTGGCGATCTCCACACCGTGCGCGGGGAGGCGGATCGTTCCGGCGTAGGGCGCGGGGTTGCCCCGGGCGAGCAGGGCGGTCAGCTCGTCGACGTCCGCGTGGTCCGGTTCGGGGAGCGGGGCGGAGAGGATGCGGCAGAGGTTGGCCTGGTAGACCTCGCCGGCCGCGATGTGCTCCCGGATGCGGCGCACACCTGCCGTGTACGCGGCGCGGTCGAGGGACGACACCCAGTCCTCGGCGGCGGGTCCGCGCCAGCGGCCGGGGACGGGCTCGGGCACCGGCGCGCGGCGCACGTCGCCGAAGCGGGCGCAGGTCAGCCGCCCCTCGAAGTCGGCGGACACCGCCCAGAAACCGGCGGAGTCCAGGGCCGCGGGGTCGCTGGTGACGTCCCGGAGATCCGTGGCGACGAGGGGCCCGAAGCGGGCGAGGGGAGCGAGGTCGTGCACGTCTGCGAGTGTAGGACCGGGCAGGACGCGGGGGTCGGGCGCGGGCGGCGGCGCGGCCCGTGAGCTGCCGCGACGGGCACATACGTCAGCACGCTGCACAAACGCGTTTTTGTCCTGGCCCCGGAATCCGCTAGAGTTCAACACGTCGCCGGGACGCGCAAGCGGACCGGGAAACGACAGGCGGACGTGGCTCAGTTGGTAGAGCATCACCTTGCCAAGGTGAGGGTCGCGAGTTCGAATCTCGTCGTCCGCTCGAGAAACGGGGGATCTTCCCGAACCCCTGCACTCCGGGTGGAGTGGCCGAGAGGCGAGGCAACGGCCTGCAAAGCCGTCTACACGGGTTCAAATCCCGTCTCCACCTCCACGGACGATTAGCTCAGCGGGAGAGCGCTTCCCTGACACGGAAGAGGTCACTGGTTCAATCCCAGTATCGTCCACTGGTCCGGATCTTTCGGACTCCGCGCGATTAGCTCAGCGGGAGAGCGCTTCCCTGACACGGAAGAGGTCACTGGTTCAATCCCAGTATCGCGCACGCAGTGCACGCAGTACGCAGCAGGCAGTGCCCGTGGGGCTTACCCGCGGATCTTCTGCTCCTCTGCGCGATTAGCTCAGCGGGAGAGCGCTTCCCTGACACGGAAGAGGTCACTGGTTCAATCCCAGTATCGCGCACCAGTCGGAGCCCCCGGTCCTTGTGACCGGGGGCTTCGTCGTGCACGCACGCGGTGGGCGCGCGCGTGCCGGGTGTCAGGACGTACCGGGCGTCAGGAGGAGAAGAGCATCCGGCCGAAGCCGCGCTGGCGGTGATGTCCGTGGTGGCCGTGGTGACCATGGTGTCCGTGCTGCGGGGCGCCCCAGGCCGGTGCGGCGGGAGCGGGGGCGGCCGGGTAGGCGCCCGGGGCGGGCGGCGGGGGCTGCTGGACCCACTGCGACTCCAGCCGGGTCAGCGACTCCAGCTCCCCGTAGTCGAGGAATATGCCCCGGCAGCCGCTGCACTGCTCGATCTGGACGCCGTTGCGGTTGTAGGTGTGCATCGCCGCGTGGCACTTGGGACACTGCATCTTCTGCTCAGCCTCTCGCCGTTCGGTCGACGTCACCGGATGCATGCCCGGTGGCGGTGACGTCACCCTACGACGCGCCCTCCGGATCCAACTCGGGTGCGAGTGTCCCGATTCGGGTACAGGTGTCGATCATCTCCCCTTCCACCTCGTCCAGTTGACGGCCTTCGGTGACGGACTTCGCGAGGGCGAGGGCGGCGGTCTGCACCGTGAGCGCCCGGGCGGCGGTGTCCAGTTCGGGCCAGGGGTCGGCGGGGTCGGTGACGGCCGGGCCGCCGGCCTCCGCGTAGGCGCCGAGGAAGCGCTGCCAGGTGGCCGGGGGCAGCAGCCCGGCGGCGAACCAGGCGGCGGGGCGGGCGAGGTCCCAGGTGGGGTCGCCGAGGCCGAGGTCGTCCACGTCGATCAGCAGCCAGTCGCCGCCCTCGGCGGGGTGGCGGACCAGCTGGCCGAGGTGGAGGTCGCCGTGGCACAGGGTGCGGTGGGGGCGCGGGTCCGCCTCGCCGCGGGCCCGGGGCGGGAGCCCGCGCCAGGCCCGGCGGACGCCCTCGGCCGCGGGGTGGTCGCCCGCGGCGGCCTCCATCCGGGCGAGGGCGGCGGCGGCCTTGGCCGGGCCGCGCATGGGCGGGAGGGGGCCGGGGAGGACGGCGGGGTCGACGCGGTGGAGCCGGGCGAGCAGCCGGGCGGCCTCCTCCCACGGGGCCGCGCCGGGGTCGGCGGGATCGACGCGGGTCCCGTACGGCCAGGCGGTGAGGGGCCGGTCGCCCGCAGCCGCCGTGGCCGTCGCCGGGACGGGCAGCGGGGGCAGCAGGATGCCGTGGAGCGCCGGGTGCGCGGCGACGGCGAGACGGACGCGGTGGGCGGCCGGGTCCGTGCCGGGGGCGTGGGCCTTGGCGACGGCCGCCCCGTGCCGGACGACGGTCCCGTCCGGCCGGTCGGCGAGCACGGGAGCGGGGTCGCCTGCGCAGCCCGGGCAGGCGGAACGGGTCCACGCACCGGACCGGGCGGGGTGGGCGGCCTCCCGGGCGAGCCGGGCGAGGCGACGGACGAGGGGGGCGGTCACGCGGGGAGGCTACCGGGGGCGGGGCTGGGCCGAGCCCGAGCGGTCACGGTCCGGTGGGCGACCGGGGCCGGCCGGGCGCGGGCGGGCGCAGCCCGAGCGGTCACGGTCCGGTGGCCGGCCGGCGGGATGCGACCGGGGCCGGGCGGGCGGCCGGAGATTCATGGCTGGGGGGAGTGGGCGGGAGGCGGGCCGAGCGTCGGGCGGCCCGGGATCGCGTGGGGGCGGTGGGCGGGGGCGGGACGCGCGATGGCCGGTCGGCTCCCCAGCCGACCGGCCAAACGCTGCCGTCCGCCGCACCCCCGTCCCCACGGGGCTGTGGCCCGATGTCCCCGGCCCGGACCGCTCTTCCGGGCCCGGGGCGCCTCTCAGCGCCCCAGCATCATGCCTACGGACGACGCCTGTGCGACCACCGCGTCCCAGCCGCCGAAGACGACCACCAGCAGTGCCGCCAGGGGAAGGACCATGGCCGTGGCCACCAGCGGGTGGCGTGTGCCGCCCGGGCGAACGCCGAGCTCGGCGTATGCCTTGCGCGTTGCCGTGTCGGCCATGGTCCTTCTCCTGTCATGTGGGCAGCGGCGGGCGTCTTGCCTCGGGGGACGAGTGCTGCACCCGCCGCTTGAGGACAACACTAGGGAAACGGGACGGCCCGGGCGTCATGCCCGCGTACCGATTGACCGGCCTCCCCGAGGATGAGCCGCGCCCCGGTCACGTACTCCCCTGGGTGGAGACGCGCGCCCGGGACCCCGGGTCTTCCCCGAGGGGACGCCCGCCCTCCTGCTCGGTCTCCCGGGGGACGGGCTGCTCGACGAGCGCCAGCACCCGGTTCGCCATGAAGCGGGCAGTGCGCACGACAGTGCCCGATCTCGTGACTTCGCTCACTTCGACCACCCCCCGCCGGACCGCCGTCTCCACCCTGCGGCCCGCCCGGCTTGCCACCACTTCGTACGTCCGGGTCGTGTCACCCGCGTCCACCACTATCTCCACGCGGTCGCCCTTCATTGATCCAATCCCCCTTCTGCGACGGTCCGTTGAGATCTCGCACGGGCCCGGGGAGAGGGATCCGCCCTCCCCTGACCACTCCTCAATTCTCCCACCGGGCACTGACAATCGATCCGCGCGCGAGGGCGCGGCCTATGAGCGCACCGGCGCGGGGGCACATAAGCTGTGGCCCGTCAGACCGAGTGACCGGGCAGCGGGGTGGGGCTCCCACCGAGGTAGGGGACGGACGATGGCGATGATGCGGCTCCGGCGCGAGGACCCGCGTGTCGTCGGCTCGTTCAGGCTGCACCGCAGGCTCGGGGCGGGCGGGATGGGCGTCGTCTATCTGGGGTCCGACCGCAAGGGCCAGCGGGTCGCGCTGAAGGTGATCCGGCCGGATCTGGCGGAGGACCAGGAGTTCCGTTCCCGCTTCGCGCGCGAGGTGTCGGCGGCCCGGCGGATCCGGGGCGGGTGCACCGCGCGGCTGGTGGCGGCGGACCTGGAGGCGGACCGCCCCTGGTTCGCGACCCAGTACGTGCCGGGCCCCTCGCTGCACGACAAGGTCGTCGAGGAGGGCCCGCTGCGGGCCGCGGACACGGCCGCCGTGGGCGCCGCCCTCTCCGAGGGGCTGGTCGCGGTCCACGAGGCCGGGGTGGTGCACCGGGACCTGAAGCCGTCGAACATCCTGCTCTCCCCCAAGGGCCCGCGCATCATCGACTTCGGCATCGCCTGGGCGACGGGCGCGAGCACGCTGACCCATGTGGGGACGGCCGTCGGCTCACCGGGCTTCCTCGCGCCCGAGCAGGTCCGCGGCGCGGCGGTCACCCCCGCGACGGACGTGTTCGCGCTGGGCGCCACCCTGGCGTACGCGGCGATGGGCGACTCCCCCTTCGGGCACGGCAGTTCCGAGGTGATGCTCTACCGCGTGGTGCACGAGGAACCGCATCTCCAGGGTGTGCCCGACGCGCTGGCCCCGCTGGTGGCCGCCTGTCTGGCCAAGGATCCGGAGGAGCGGCCGAGCACCCTCCAGTTGTCCATGCGGCTGAAGGAGATCGCGGCCCGTGAGGCGCAGGGCCTGCACGACAGCCGCCCCCCCGCCCCGAGGGACCGGGAGCGCGAGCGGGAGCGGGCGGAGCTGAGCCACCCCACCGCGCGCTACACCGAGCGGACGGAACGCGCCGAGCGCACGGAGCGTGCCGAGCGCGGAACGGGCCGGGGCGAGCGTCACACGGGCGGCCGCGGTGAGCGGGCGGAGCACGGGGAGCGGCGCACCGGCGGCTCCTCGGTGCCGCGTCCCTCCTCGTCGCGGACGGGAAGCGGTGCCCGGGCGCACCCGTCGCGGCCGGGCGGCCGGACCAGCGGGGGCCGCACGGGCGGCGGCCGGGGCACCGAGGGCCGCACGGGCGGACGCCCGGGGACGCGGCCCGGCGGCGCGCGCACGACCTCGACGGGCCGGCGGCCGGCCAATCCCCGGCTGCTGCGCCAGCGCATCGTGGTCTTCTTCGTGGTGACCCTGATCGTGGCGCTGGGGATCGCGGCCCTCCAGCAGCTCTGAGCCGGTGGCGGCACGGCGGCCGCACCGGGTCAGGCGGTGGGCCGGCCCGCGGTGACCGCGTAGAAGGCGACGGCCGCCGCGGCGCCCACGTTGAGGGAGTCGACGCCGTGGGCCATCGGGATGCGGACCCGCTCGTCGGCCGCGCGCTGGGCCCTCGCGGTGAGGCCGTCGCCCTCGGCGCCGAGCATCAGGGCCACCTTCTCCAGCCGGTGCGGGGCCAGTTCGTCGAGGGGCACGGCCGTCTCGTCGGGGGTGAGGGCGAGGAGGGTGCAGCCCGCCTCGCGGACGGCGGCGAGGTCGGCGGGCCAGGTGGCGAGCCGGGCGTAGGGGACGGCGAAGACCGCGCCCATGGAGACCTTCACGGAGCGGCGGTAGAGGGGGTCGGCGCAGTCCGGGGAGAGGAGTACGGCGTCCATGCCGAGGGCGGCGGCGCTGCGGAAGATCGCGCCGATGTTGGTGTGGTCGTTGACCGCCTCCATGACGGCCACCCGGCGGGCGGAGCGCAGGAGTTCGGCGGCGTCGGGCAGGGGCCTGCGCTGCATGGAGGCGAGCGCGCCGCGGTGGACGTGGTAGCCGGTGACGCGTTCGGCGAGGGCGGGCTCCACCACGTACACCGGGGCGCCGACGGCGTCGATGACGTCGCGCATGGCCTCGGTCCACTTCGCGGAGAGCAGCATGGACCGCATGGCGTACCCGGCCTCCAGGGCCCGCCGGATCACCTTCTCGCCCTCGGCGATGAACAGGCCCTCGGCGGGCTCCCGGCGGCGGCGGAGTTCGACGTCGGTCAGGCCGGTGTAGTCGGCCAGCCGGGGGTCGTCCGGGTCGTCGACGGTGATCACTTCGGCCACGGGGTCACTGCTTTCTCGGTGGTGCGTGGGGCGGGGGGGGCTGGGTCGCGGGGGCTCAGGCGAGGGGCGGGACGCCGACGCCGACCACGTCGCCGACGACGATGACGGCCGGCGGGCGGACCTCCTCGGCGCGGACGACCTCGGCGACGGTGGCCAGGGTCGCGTCCACCCGCCGCTGGGCGGTGGTGGTGCCCTCCTGGACGAGGGCGACCCGGGTGCCGGGCGCCTTGCCGTGGGCGACCAGGGCCTCCGCGATGGCGCCGATCTTGTCGACACCCATCAGGATCACCAGGGTGCCGGTCAGCTTGGCGAGGGAGGCCCAGTCGACGAGCGAACGCGGGTCCTCGGGGGCGACATGGCCGCTGACGACGGTGAACTCATGGGCCACGCCCCGGTGGGTGACGGGGATGCCGGCGGCGGAGGGCACCGAGATGGAACTGGAGATCCCGGGCACGACGGTGCAGGGGATGCCGGCCTCGGCCAGTGCCTGGGCCTCCTCCATGCCCCGGCCGAAGACATAGGGGTCGCCGCCCTTGAGGCGGACGACCGTCTTCCCGGCCTTGGCGTGCTCGATCAGGGCGTTGTTGATGGCCTCCTGGGCCATGAACCGGCCGTAGGGGATCTTCGCCGCGTCGATCACCTCGACATGGGGCGGGAGTTCGTCGAGCAGGTCGCGGGGGCCGAGCCGGTCGGCGATGACCACGTCGGCCTCGGCGAGCAGCCGCCGGCCGCGCACGGTGATCAGGTCGGGGTCGCCGGGGCCGCCGCCGACGAGGGCGACGGAGGGGGCCTTGTCGCGGCGGTGCGGGGCGGCGAGGGTGCCGTCGCGGAGCCCTTCCACGATCGCGTCCCGGACGGCGGCGGAGCGGCGCGGGTCGCGGCCGGTGAGCACGGCGACGGTGACGCCCTCGCTGCGGCCGGTGGCCGGGGTCCAGGCGGTGGCGGCCTCGGCGTCGTCGCTGCGCACGCACCAGACGCGGGCGGCCTCGGCGGCCTCGGAGATCCGGGCCGCGGCCCGCGGGTCGCTGACGGCGACGAGGACGTACCAGGCGCCGTCGAGGTCGCCGTCCTCGTAGCGGCGCCGGACCCAGGTGATCTCGCCGGCCGCGGCCATCGCCTCGACGGAGGGGGTGGCGGAGGGCGAGACCAGGGTGACCCGGGCGCCCGCCGCGACGAGGGCCGGCAGCCGGCGCTGGGCGACCTGGCCGCCGCCGACGACGACGACATGCCGCCCGGACAGGCGGAGTCCGACGGGGTACGCGGGGTGCTCGGCGGGCTCGGGCATGGCGGTGCGGCTCCTCGTGCGGGGTGATGCGTGGCGGGGCCGCTGCGGCGGTGGAGCGGCTGGTGGGACGCCGGTGGGGGCGGGCCGGGGACCGGGGGACGCGGACACGGCCTGGGCACCAGAGTACGGGTGCGGCGGCGGGGCACCGGGTGCGGCCCGGCGCTTTTGCGCAGGCCGGGCGGGTCCTCGCGCCGCCCGGACGGGCCGGGTGGCGCGAGGACGGCCGGGCGGCGCGGCGGCCGGGGCTACTTCTCGGTGACCCCGGCGCTGTCGAAGGTCGCCACCTCGTGCATCGCGCGGGCCGCGCTCTGCACGATCGGCAGCGCCAGCAGGGCGCCGGTGCCCTCGCCGAGCCGGAGGTCCAGGTCGACCAGCGGGCGCAGGCCCAGCTTGCCCAGGGCGGCGACATGGCCGGGCTCGGCGCTGCGGTGGCCCGCGATGCAGGCGGCCAGCGCCTCCGGGGCGATCGCCCGCGCGACGAGGGCGGCCGCACCGGTGCTCACACCGTCCAGGACGACCGGGGTGCGCAGCGAGGCGCCGCCCAGGATGAGGCCGACCAGGGCGCAGTGCTCCAGACCGCCGACGGCGGCGAGGACGCCGACGGGGTCGGCCGGGTCGGGCCGGTGGAGTTCCAGGGCGCGGCGGACGACGTCGACCTTGCGGGCGTGCATCTCGTCGTTGATGCCGGTCCCCCGGCCGGTGATCTCGGCGGGGTCGGCACCCGTGTAGACGGAGATCAGCGCGGCGGAGGTGGTGGTGTTGGCGATGCCCATCTCGCCGGTGAGCAGGGCCTTGTTGCCGGCGGCCACCAGGTCGCGCGCGGTCTCGATGCCGACCTCGATGGCGGCCAGCACCTCCTCGCGGGTGAGCGCGGGCCCGGTGGTGAAGTCGGCGGTCCCGGCGCGCACCTTGCGGGGCAGCAGACCGGGGGTGGCGGGCAGGTCGGCGGCCACGCCGACGTCCACGACGCAGACCTCGGCGCCGACCTGCTGGGCGAAGGCGTTGCACACCGCTCCCCCGCCGAGGAAGTTGGCGACCATCTGGCCGGTGACCTCCTGGGGCCAGGCCGTGACGCCCTGGGCGTGCACGCCGTGGTCCCCGGCGAAGATCGCCACGGCGGCGGGCTCCGGAACGGGCGGCGGGCACATCCGGGACAGGCCGGACAGCTGCGCGGAGATGATCTCCAGCATGCCGAGGGCACCGGCCGGCTTCGTCATCCGCTTCTGGCGCTCCCACGCCTCGCCGAGGGCCTTGGCGTCCAACGGGCGGATGGCGGTGACGGTCTCCTGGAGGAGGTCGTGCGGCTCCTCACCGGGCAGGGCGCGGCGGCCGTAGGTCTCCTCGTGGACGACCCAGGAGAGCGGGCGGCGCTTGGACCAGCCCGCCTGCATCAGCTCGGGTTCCTCCGGGAACTCGTCGACGTAGCCGACGCAGAGGTAGGCGACGACCTCCAGGTGGTCGGGGAGGCCGAGGGTGCGGACCATCTCGCGCTCGTCGAAGAACGAGACCCAGCCGACGCCGAGGCCCTCGGCGCGGGCGGCGAGCCACAGGTTCTCCACGGCGAGGGCCGAGGAGTAGGGCGCCATCTGGGGCTGGGTGTGGCGGCCGAGGGTGTGGCGGCCGCCGCGGGTGGGGTCGGCGGTGACGACGATGTTGACCGGAGTGTCGAGGATCGCCTCGATCTTCAGTTCCTTGAACTGCTTGGCCCGGCCCTTGGGCAGCGACTCGGCGTACGCCTCGCGCTGGCTCTGGGCGAGTTCGTGCATGGTGCGCCGGGTCTCGGCGGAGCGGATGACCACGAAGTCCCAGGGCTGGGAGTGGCCGACGCTCGGCGCGGTGTGCGCGGCTTCGAGGACCCGGAGCAGGACCTCGTGCGGGATGGGGTCGCTGCGGAAGCCGTTGCGGATGTCCCGGCGTTCGCGCATGACCCTCAGGACGGCCTCGCGCTCGGCCTCGTCGTACCCGGGGGCGGGAGGGCCGGTGGGGGTGACGGGCTCGGGCTCGGCGGGGGCGGTTTCCTCGGCGCGGGCGGTTTCCTCGGCGGTGGGCGCGGCCTGCGGCGCGGGGGCGGGCTCGGGCTGCGGCTCGGCGGGGGCTTCCGGAGCGGGGTCCGGGGTGGGGTCCGCGCCGGCGTCCGCCTCGGGGGCGGGTTCGGGGGCGGGTTCCGGCTCGGGGGCGTCGGCCGCAGGCGCGGGGGCGGGCTGCGGCTCGGGCGCGACCTCGGCGGCGGGGGCCGGGTCCGTGGCGGGGGCCCCCGGGGTGGCGTCTCCGGCCGGAACGGCGGACTCCGGGGCAGCGGTCACCTCGGGGGCGGGGACGGCCTCGGGGGCGGCGGCCTCCGGGGCGGGCTCGGCGGCCGGGGCGAGGGCCTGCTCCGGGGTGGCGGGGACGGGCGCGGGCTGGGACTGGGCGCCCTGGAGGGGCAGTGCGTCGGCCTCCGGAGCGGGCGCGGGGGCCTCGGCGGTGACGGGGGGCGCGTCCGGAACGGGGACGGCCTGGGCCTCGGCGGCGGGCGGCAGGTCGGCCGGGTCCGGGGCGGCGGCGGGCGTCTCGGGCTCCGCTTCCGTGGCGGGCGGCGCTGCGGGCGCCTCCGCCTGGGCCGGCACGGCCGCGTCGGCCACGGCGGCCGCGGCCGGTGCGGCGGGCTCGCCCGCGCGGGGGGCGGGGACGGCGGGCTCGGCGGGCGGCGCGGGGGCCTCGGCCATGGCCGCCTCCGGCGTCACGGCGGCCGGGGCGACCGTTTCCGCGGCCGCTTCGGGGACCGGGGCCGCGGGGGCCTCCGGGGGCTGCGGGTCCCACGGGGCACCGGCCTGCGGCGGAATGTCACCGAGGGACGGGCCCGGCAGGTGGGCACCGGGCTCCTCGCGGGGCACGTCCAGGTACTCGACGCCCGTCGCGCCCTGCGGCGCCGGGGCATGGGGGACGACGATCGGGTGCGGCGGGGTCGACCCTGCGGGCCCCCGGTCCGCGAGCGAGCGCACCAGGGAGTTCGCCGGGTCCGGGACCGGCGGGCCCATGTGCAGGGGCCGGCGCGCGGGCGGCGGGGTCGCCATGGCGGAGGTGGCGGCCGCCGGGGTGCGGACGGCACCCAGGTCGACGGCGCCGGAGTCCCGGCCGCCCGTCTCGTGCGCCCCGGGCTCGTGCGCGGCGGGGTCCGGTACCGCTTCGGGGGACTGCGGGGCGGCGGCCTCGGCCACCGGCGCGGCGGGGGCGGGCTCGGGGGCCTGCGCGTCGGCGGGCTCGGCGGCTGCCGGGGCGACCGGCTCCTCCCCCGCGTCCGGAGCTTCCGGCGCGGGCTGTGCCGGGACCGGCTCCGGGGCGGCGGCGGCATCGACGGCCACGGCCTCCGGCGCGACACCCGGCACGACCGACATCGTCCCCTGCACCTGGGCGAGCGAGTCGCCCGGCGCGGCCTGCGCGTACTGCGCCTCGGCCGCCTGCGCGTACTCGTCCCGGGCGTACCGCGCCTCCGGGCCGCCACCGGCCGGGTCCTGGGCGTATCCGGCTCCGGCGGGCGGCTGCGGGGCGGGGGTCACCTCGGTGAACTCCGGTGCGGCGGGCGTCTGCCAGGCCTCCGCCGGCGCGGGCACACCGGCCTCCTGGGCGGGGGCGGGCCGGGGACCCGCCGGGTACTCGGCGCCGTACTGCGGGGCCGCCGCGACGGGCTGCTGCTGGTGCTGCCCCTGGTGCTGAACGGAAGCCTGCGCCGCCACGTACTGGTCCACGAGGGAGCCGTGCGGCGGGGTCGCGGCCGGTGCGGCGGCGGTGTGCTCGCTCCAGGCGCCCTGGGCGCCCGGCATGAGCAGCAGATCGTCTTCCTCGGCGGTGTGCCCGGAGGGTTCGAGGTAGGTGTACGCGCCGGGGGCGGGGACGCCCGGCTGCTCCACCATGCCTGCGTTCTCCGGCTGCCCCTCGCCCGGGACCTGGCCGGTGTCGGTCATGCGTACCCCTCGCCCATCGGTATAGCTCCTTCGCCCGTCGCCCGGGGCGTCCGACCGGCACACCTGACGCCCGTGAACTTCTAACGAGCGTGTGCGCCGCGCGGCACGTTCGGCCCCCGACCTCTGCATTGTGGCCGTCGTTCGCGACCTCGGCGGCAAGATCCGCCACGGTGCGCTGTGGGCTGCGCCACGTCGCGCGTCCCCCCGGTCCCGGCGTACCACGAAGCGGAGTCAAAGCGACCCCTTTTTCCGGACATTGGCGAACCAAACGACGAACACCCGGCTGCGGTACGACGATCGGCCAGCCTACCGCGCTGTGCCGCTGTGGGGGGATTGGGGCCGAGTGACGGGCGGGACCCGATTCGCGGGTCCGGTCCGCCTACGCCCCCGCTTGGGCGGCCGCTTCCGGGTGCCGTCCGCAGAGGAGGAAGACGACGGTGCGTTCGCGTTCGCTCCAGTCGGCGGTGTCGAGATCGACGGACTGGAGCAGGGCGCACTCCACCGCGTAGCCCCCGGCGGCGAGGGCGGTGCCGATGGCCTCGGCCTCGTCGCGGGTGGAGGCGTGGGTGACGATCCGCGCCGGCCGGCGGTCGGCGACGGCGCCGACCACGGGGACCCCGCCGCCGCCGATGCGGACCACGTCCGGTTCGGGGAGGCGTTCCAGGACGTGCGGGGCCGCGCCCTGGACGACCTGGAGCTGGACGCCGAGGTGCCGGGCCGCGTCCCGGGTGCGGCCGCAGGCGTCCGGGTCGGCGTCGACGGCGATGACGGCGGCGCCGAAGCCGGCCGCCTCGGCGGCGAGCGCTCCGCCGCCGCAGCCGATGTCCCAGACGAGGTCGCCGGTGCGGGGGCCGAGGCGGGCGAGCTGGGCGGCGCGCAGTCCGGGCTGCTCGCCCTCCCCCGCCGGGCGCGGGGTCCCGTCGGCCGCGCGCAGGGCCCAGCCGCGCAGCGCGGGCGGGTAGCCGGGGGCGTGGCCGGCGATCCATCCGGCGCCGGTGCGGGAGGAGCCGGGGACGGTGCCCCCGCCGCCGACGACGATCACCACGTTGGGGTCGCGCCAGGCGTGGTCGGCGGCCTTGTCGGAGGTGAGGACGGTGACCTGCTCCCGGTCGGTGCCGAGTTCCTCGCAGATGACGAAGGTGCGGTGGACGCCGTCGAGGAGAAGGGCGAGTTCGGCGGGGCCGGCGCCGGGGGACGTGAGGACGGCGACCTTGGGGTACGCGCGGCAGACGTTGACGGCCCGGCGCAGGGTGCGGCGGTGGGCGACGACGATCTGCGCGTCGTCCCAGGGCATCCCGGCGCGGGCGAAGGCGGCCGCGACGGCGGAGACGGCGGGCACCACCTCGACCTCAAGACCGTGCTCCGGTGCGCGCAGGGTGCGGACCACGCCGAAGAAGCCGGGGTCGCCGTCGGCGAGGACGACGGCGCTGCCGCGGTGCCCGGCGATCCGGCGGGCGGCGAGGTCGACGCTGCCGAGGCGGATACGTTCGGCGGTGGGCGGGACCTCGGGCAGGGCCAGGTGGTGGGGGGCTCCGGCCACCAGAGTGGCGGCGGAGAGCGCGGAGGTGGCCGCCCGGGTGAGTGGCGAACCGTCCCATCCGATCACCGTGACCCGGTCGGCCATCGCGTCAGTCTCCTGGAGGTGTTGCAGGCGGGGGGTGCGGGCGCGGGCGCGGGCGGGGGTGCCCGTCGGAGGTGTCGTGGAGGGGTGTCCCGCACGGCGAGAGTACCGGTCGCGGGGCGGGCGGCCGGAGGGGGTCCGGCCGGGGTCGGTTCCGGCCGGGGTCGGTTCCGGTCGGTTCCGGTCGGTGTCGGTTCCGGCCGGGTGCGCGCCGGGCCGGGGTCAGTTCCAGTCGGTGTAGGAGGAGTACCCGGCCTCGGCCATGCGGTCGGCCTCCAGGTCCTCGGGGAGGAGGCTCCACACGATGAGGTCGGTGCGGGACTCCTCCCAGCCGCCGCCGTCGGCCGGGGTGCGGACGGTCCAGGCGTTGCGCAGGACGCCTTCGCTGATGCAGCCGATCTTCTGGGCGACCTGCTGGGAGGCGGTGTTGCCGGCGGCGGTCCGCAGCTCCAGCCGCTCGAAGCGGCGGTCGCGGAAGAGCCACTGGGCGACGGCGAGCAGGGACTCGGTGGCGTATCCCTCGCCGCGGGCCCAGGGGGCGGTGACATAGCCGGCCTCGGTGGCGAGGATGCGCCAGTCGGTGTTGCGCAGATGGACGGTGCCGACGAGGCGCTGGGTGAGGAACTCGGTCACCGCAAAGACGATTCCCCGCCCGGAGGCGCGTTCCTCGGGCGCGAAGCGGCGGACCCAGTCCTCGGCGTCACCGGCGGTGTAGGGGTGGGGGACGGTGGTCCACGCGGTGACCATCTCGTCGTTCATCATCTCGGTGTGGGCCGGGATGTCGGCGTCCTCGAAGGGGCGCAGCACCAACCGCTCCGTGCTGATGGACACGTCCGGGAAGGTGTGAGTCATGCGCTGCTCCATGCCGGGACCGCCGGTGGTCGTTGCGTGAGGGTGTCGTGGCGTGAGGTGCCGTTGCCGTAGCCGTGAGGACACAGCATGCAACACCGCCCGCGGGCGGTGCATGGCCGGGTCCGGGCACGACGCGGCCCCGCGCACCATGATCGGTGCCCGGGGCCGGCGTCAAGTGCCGTGCGGCGGTGTCCGGTTGGGCGTCCGCGCGGGCGCCCGTCGGGTGGCTGCCGTCCGGCCGCCCGCGTGAGCGCTACTTGACCGCGCCGAAGGCGGGGACCACGGAGCCCTGGTAGGTGTCCTCGATGAACTTCTTCACCTCGGGCGAGTTCAGGAGCTTGGCGAGCTTCTGCACCCGCGGGTCGTCCGCGTTGCCGTCCTTGACGGCGAGGAAGTTGGCGTACGGGTTGCCCTCGGCCTTCTCCAGGACCAGGGCGTCCTGGGCGGGCTTGAGCTCGGCCTCGATGGCGTAGTTGCCGTTGATGACCGCGGCGTCGACGTCGTTCAGGGCGCGGGGCAGCGTGGCGGCCTCCAGCTCCTTGAACTTCAGGCCCTTGGCGTCGGCGATGTCGGACAGCTTGGCGTCGGTGCCGACGCCGTCCTTGAGGGTGATCAGCCCGTTCTCGGCGAGCAGGTGGAGGGCGCGGCCCTCGTTGGTGGTGTCGTTGGGGACGGCGACGGTCTGGCCGGCCTTGATGTCCTTCACGTCCTTCGACTTCTTGGAGTAGAGGCCGAGGGGCTCCAGGTGGACGTCGACGACCGGGACGATGGTCGTCTTGTTCTTCTTGTTGAAGTCGTCCAGGTAGGGCTTGTGCTGGAAGAAGTTGGCGTCGACCTGGCCCTGCTGGGTGGCGGTGTTCGGCAGGACGTAGTCCGTGAACTCCTTGACCTCCAGCTTGAGGCCCTCCTCGGCCGCCAGCTTGTCCTTCACGAAGGTGAGGATGTCGGCGTGCGGGACGGGGGAGGCGGCGACGACGAGCGCCTTGGACTCGTCGGCCTTGGCGCCGGAGTCGCCGGCGGAGGCCGGGTCGGAGGAGGTGCCGCAGGCGGTGAGGCCGAGGGCGAGGGTCGCGGTGAGTGCTGCGGCGGCGGTGAGCTTGGTGTTCTTGCGCACGAAAAGTGCCTCTTTCTGGTGGTGGTGCGAAGCCCGGACAAGGAGTGCGGGCCGGTGAGGGGGAAAGGCGTGGGGCCGGGCCGGGCCGGGGGGCGGCGGCCCGGGGTCGCTAGGTCGCGGCGCGTCCGCGGCGGGCGAGGAGGCGCACGGCGCCGTCGCCGATCAGCTGGACGACGGTCACCAGGACGACCAGGATCGCGACGGTGACCAGCATGAACTGGGTCTCGAAGCGCTGGAATCCGTAGGTGACGGCCTTGGAGCCGAGTCCTTCGCCGCCGACCGCGCCGGCCATCGCCGAGTAGCCGATGAGCACGATCACGGTGGTGGTGACGCCGGAGACCAGGGAGGGCAGCGCCTGGGGCAGCAGCACCTTGCGGACGATGGTCGGGATGGAGCCGCCCATCGCCTGGACCGCCTCGACCAGGCCGTGGTCGACCTCGCGGATCGCGGTCTCGACGAGCCGGGCGAAGAACGGGATCGCGCCGACGGCGAGCGGCACGATCATGGCGGTGGGGCCGATGAAGGTGCCGACGACCAGGGTGGTGAAGGGGATCAGGGCGATCAGCAGGATGATGAACGGCAGCGAGCGGCCGACGTTCACGATCGCGCCGACGACCTTGTTCACCGGGGTGTTCTGGAGGAGTCCGCCCTTGTCGGTGAGGACGAGCAGCACGCCGAGCGGCAGGCCGCCCGCCACGGTGGCGAGGGTGGACCACAGGACCATGTAGAGGGTGTCGAGGGTGCCCTGGGTGAGCAGGGGTTCCATCTCGGACCAGGTCACTTCGCGATCTCCTTCACCAGAGTGCCGGCCTGGGCCGGGACGGGGCCGGGGGCGGCCGCGGCGGACGGGCCGGCGGCGGTGGACGGATCGGCGGTGGCCGCGGGGTCGATCACCTCGACCTGGAGGCCCTGCTCGCGCAGGAAGCCGACGGGCACCACGTTCTCCTCGTAGCGGCCGGGCAGTTCGATGCGCATCCGGCCGATCTGCCGTCCGCCGACGGTGTCCATGGCGGCGCCGAGGATGGAGATGTCGATGTTGTAGGTGCGGGAGAGCTGGGAGATCACCGGCTGGGTGGCCGCCTCGCCGTGGAAGGTGACGTCGAGGACGGTCCGGTCGGTGCCGGTGGCCTCGCCGCCCACGGGGAACAGCTCCCGGGCGAGTTCGGAGCCGGGGGTGGCGAGCAGTCCGCTGACCGTGCCGGACTCGACGATCCGCCCGCCGCGCATCAGGGCGGCGGAGTCGCAGACGCTCTTGACCACGTCCATCTCGTGTGTGATCAGCAGGACCGTGAGGCCCAGTTCGCGGTTGAGGTCGCGCAGCAGCTGGAGGATGGAGCGGGTGGTCTCGGGGTCGAGGGCGCTGGTCGCCTCGTCGGAGAGGAGGACCTTGGGGTCCCCGGCGAGGGCGCGGGCGATGCCGACGCGCTGCTTCTGGCCGCCGGAGAGCTGCCCGGGGTAGGAGCGCGCCTTGTCGGCGAGGCCGACGAGGTCGAGGAGTTCGAGGGCCTTGCGGGACCGCTCGGCGCCGGAGACGCCGAGGATCTCCAGCGGCAGTTCCACATTGTCCTGGACGGTGCGCGAGGACAGCAGGTTGAAGTGCTGGAAGACCATGCCGATGCGGGTGCGCGCGGCGCGCAGTTCGCGGGAGGCGCGGCGGCCTCGGCCGGCGAGGGCGGTGAGGTCCGTCCCGGCGACGGTCACGGTTCCGGAGGTGGGGCGTTCCAGGAGGTTCACGCAGCGGATGAGCGAGGACTTGCCGGCGCCGCTCTGTCCGATGACGCCGAAGACCTCGCCCTCGCGGACGTGGAGGTCGACGCCGTCGAGGGCGGTGACGTCGCGGCCTCGCGACGAGTAGACCTTGGTCAGGCCCTTGGTGGTGATCACAGGGTTTCCGTCACTGTCGAGTGCGCGGCGCGGTGTCCGCCGGGCACGGGGCGTTTCGGTTCGGACAGTCGTCTGCGGGCACACGGGCTCGGCTGGTGGCCGGGGGACGCGCGCGGGGTGCAGGCTCTCGGTCCGGGCCTCGCCGAGGGGCGGCGGGCGGGTCGGACTCAGCTCATGACTGTCGGTCTCGCTTCGGGGCGCGAGGCACTGGCAGGGACCCTCAGAAGGCGCACATTCGACACATACAACGAGCACCGGGCGTCGTGATCGCCTCGGTCGCAAGGGTGCGGCTGCTCGTCGTGGTCATGGCTGCAAGTAAAGCAGACGGTCGGACGAGCACATCAAGGATGTCCGCATTCCGGACAGAAATGTCGCACTATGTGGACACGGGGTGGTCCGGCGGGTGCCCGGCGCACCCCCTGCGACCTGCGTGGATGCCGTGGGGGTGGACGGAACCGGCGGGTCCGGGTCCATGGGCGCGGGCGGTGGGCTGTGGTCAAGACCACGGCCCTCGGGGTCCCGGCGGGAGACGGGCCTGCGCCGGGAGGGGACCCGGCGCGGGGGCCGCGCGGGGGCCGGGGACCGGGTGGGGGCCGGGGACCGGGTGGGGGCCGGGGACCGGGTGGGGGCCGGGGACCGGGTGGGGGCCGGGCCGTAATACGCTCGATGCCATGCTCGACGCCCTGACGATCGCGGTGGCCGTGACCGCGCTCGCCCTCGCCGCGTGGTGCGGCCACGCCGCGTATCGCGATCAGCCCACCAAGGACTGGCACTTCATCGGCATCGCCGTGGTGTCCTTCCTCGCCCTCGTCCAGTTGGTCGTCGGGATCGTGCAGCTCGCACGCGGTATGGAGGCCGACGAGGGCACGGCGATCTTCCTCGCGTACCTCATCGGCTCGGCCCTCGCGGTGCCCGCGGCCGGCTTCCTGTCGCTCGGTGAACGCACCCGCTGGGGTTCGGCGACCGTGGCCGCGGGAGCGGTGGTCCTGGCCGTGCTGGAAGTGCGGCTCCACGACATCTGGGGAGGCTGACCATGGCCGAGGGCACCACGGAGAGCACGGCGGCGACCACCGGCACCACGGGCGCGGACGGCGCCGGTTCCGCTGCCGGGCGCACCCGGCTGGTCGGCGGGCCGGGGCTGCTGCTGGTCTGGCTGTACGGCGTGATGTCGGTCGGCGCGGTGAGCCGGTCCGTCTACCAGATCCTCACCGACTTCGGCAGCGCTCCCCTGGCGCACGTCCTCTCCGCGGTCGCGGCCGTGGTCTACGCGTTCATCACCTACACGCTGGTGCGCGGCGGGGAGACGGCCCGCCGGGCGGCGCTGGTGTGCTGCGCCGCCGAGCTGGCGGGCGTGCTGATCGTGGGGACCTGGACGGTGGTGGACCCCTCGGCCTTCCCGGACTCGACCGTGTGGTCGGAGTACGGCATGGGCTATCTCTTCATCCCGGTGCTGCTCCCGGTGACCGGCATGCTCTGGCTGCGCCGGGCGCGCACGGCTGCGCCGGCCGCCTGAGCGGGCGGCCGGGGCGACGGCCGGTCAGGCGCTGGCGGCGAAGGGGTCCGGCCCGGCGCCCTGTTCCGCGACGACGCTCGCGGCGACGGCGGCCGGGGCTTCCTTCTCCAGGGTGACCAGGGTCAGCCGCGGGCCCCGCTGTTCGGTCGCGACGGGTGCGTAGCCCCGGCTGCGGTAGAGGCGGAGGTTGCTCTCGCTGCGGTGGCCGGTGAAGAGGCGGTAGCGCTCGGCGCGCTCCTCGGCCGCGAACCGGGCCTCGATCGCGTCCAGGAGCCGGCCGCCGAGACCGTGGCGCCGCATCCGCGGGTGGACGATCAGCTTGGCGATACGGGCGGTGCCGGCCTCGTCGACCCGGCCGCGCACGGAGGCGACCACCTCGTCGCCCAGCCGGGCCACCAGGGCGTGGCCGGCGGTGAGTTCGGCGCGCAGGTCGGCGAGGCTCTGGGTGAGGGGTTCGATGCGGTAGTCGCCGTAGAGCTCGGCCTCGCTCTGGTAGCACAGGTACTGGAGCTTGAGGATGTGCTCCGCATCGTGCTCGGTCGCCGCTGAGATGGTCACGCTCATGCCCATGTGCGCATGCCTCCCGCTCACCTGATCCGCCGGTTGTCTACCGCTCCCTTCCCCGATGCCCGGGAGCCGCAACCTCTGCCGCGAGCATTCTGCGCAGACATCCCAGGCAACGGGAACGCATCGGCCCCAGACTCCCCTGTGAGATACCCAACGTCCCTGCGATTTCCCGGTAGGTGAGGTCGTCGGGCGCCAGCATCGCCATCAGCAGCCGGGGGCAGCGCCCGGGGGTGCGGGCGACGGCGGCGCGCAGGGAGCGGCGGCGCTCGGACCGGAGCGCGGCGCGTTCCGGCGGGGCGAAGTGCTCGACGGCCGGGTCGGCGGACGGCTCCTGGCGGTAGGGCAGTTCACGGGCGGCGGTGCGGCGGGCGCGGCGGGCCTCCGCGCGCACGGCGGAGCGCACCCAGCGGGCGGCGTCGGCGGGCGGGCCGGCGTCGCCGTCGAGCCGTTCCAGCAGGCGCAGCCAGACGGCCTGTTCGAGGTCGCGCGCCTCGACGGCGGCGCCGGGGGCCTCCGCGGTGGCCTCGGCCGCGACGAGCGGGCCGAGGGCGCCGACGACTGCGCCCGTGCCGCCCGGGGCGGCGGATTCCTGTGCGACGGTCATGCCCCGCCTGACGTGCGGCGACCGTGCGGTGGTTTCCGCCGGGCGGGGCTCTCACCCGTACGGGTGCGGGGCTCGGGGCGGGGGCCTTGCGGCGCCCGGCCGGGGGCGTCAACCGCGTGACACGCACGGAATTGACGCCTCCGGCCGCGGGGAACGGGGGCGGTGGCCACGGAGACCGGGCCGGCCCCGGGGGCGGGAGCGCCGGCCCGGCCCGGGGGCCGGCCCCCGAGACCGGCCCCGCCCCGGGAACCTCAGACCTCGTCCGCCGCCAGCAGCCCCGTGTCCGGCATATCGGTGAAGATGCCGTCGATCCCCGTGGCGAAGTACGTCCGGTACGCGCCGAACACGTCCCCGTACGCGTTCGGGTCGGTGCCGCGCCGGAAGTCGGCGGGCAGGAAGGAGTTCTCGTTGCGCAGGGTGTAGGGGTGCAGGACCAGGCCTCGGGCGTGCGCGTCCCGCACCAGGGTGGTCGGCTTCGTCAGACGCCCGCCCGCGTCCTTGGGGATGACCAGGTCCAGGGTGGGGCCGAGGCCCTGGGCGAACGAGGCGATCCAGTCCAGCCCTTCGGGCTTCACCAGGTCGGCGACCGTGCGCGGGTCGCCCGTCTGGACGAAGTCCCAGGGCCGGGTGTGCGCCGCGTCCAGCAGCACGACCCGCGGGGAGGACACCAGCCGGGCCATCCGCCGCATGCTGCTCGGCTCGAAGGACTGGAGGAAGACGGGCGAGTCCCGCTCGTCCCGCCCGTAGCGCCGCAGCAGCTTCGCGAGGGGCTCCTCCAGGCCGAGGCCGAGGCCCCGGAAGTAGGTGGGGTGCTTGGTCTCGACGTGCAGCCACACCGGGCGGCCCCGGCGGCGGCCCTCCCGCTCCGCCCAGCGCAGCACCTCCTCGAAGGTGGGGACGCTCCAGCGGCCGTCGTAGAGGGTGTTGCGCTGCCGGACGGCGGGGATCCGCTCCTTGGCGCGCAGGGTCTTCAGCTCGGCGAGGGTGAAGTCCTCGGTGAACCAGCCGGTGTAGGAGGTCCCGTCGACCGACTTGGTGGTCCGGCGGCCCGCGAACTCCGGGCGGTCGGCGACGTCCGTGGTGCCGGTGATGTCGTTCTCGTGACGGCATACGAGGTGGCCGTCCTTCGTCGGCACCAGGTCCTGCTCGATCACATGCGCGCCCATGTCCAGGGCCAGCTGATACGAGCCGAGGGTGTGCTCGGGCCGGTAGCCGCTGGCGCCGCGGTGGGCGATCACCGTGGGCACGGGGAGACGGCGGTAGCCGCCGCCGTGACCGCCGTGACCGCCCTGGCCGGCGGGTCCGCTCCCACCCGCCTGCGCGACGCCCGCACCCGCGCCGACCGCTCCCGCCGCCGTACCGAGAACGGCTGCTCCGAGCAGCGCACGGCGTGCCGGACCGCTGTTCGCGCCCTGTGTCATGAAACGTTCCTCCCTGTGATCTCCCGCACCCTGTCAGCGAGGCCCGATGGTAGGCACTCCCGCCCTCCGCGCGGCAGACCCACGACGAACAGCGGAGAAACACACGTCAACACTGCGTATCGGGTCCGTGAACCCGATGTGCGATCTGCCGTGACCCGCGAGTATGGTCCTCACCTGCACGGACTTCTGCTCGCCCGCACCGGCGCCCCGCATCCGGCCCGTCCCACGACACGGAGGACCCGTTGTCCCGCTTGACGCTCATCAAGGCAGTGCTCGGGCCGATCCTGCGCCTGATGTTCCGGCCCCGGGTGGAGGGCGCGGAGAACATTCCGGGAACCGGGCCGGTGATCCTCGCGGGCAACCACCTCACCTTCATCGACTCGATGGTGCTGCCGCTGGTGACCGACCGGCCGGTGTTCTTCATCGGCAAGGACGAGTACGTCACCGGAAAGGGCCTCAAGGGCCGTGCCATGGCGTGGTTCTTCACCGGCGTCGGCATGATCCCCGTCGACCGCGACGGCGCCAACGGCGGGGTCGCGGCGCTGATGACCGGCCGCCGGGTGCTGGAGGAGGGCCGGGTCTTCGGCATCTACCCGGAGGGCACCCGCTCCCCCGACGGCCGGCTGTACCGGGGCCGTACCGGTATCGCCCGGCTGACGCTGATGACGGGGGCACCGGTCGTCCCGTTCGCGATGATCGGGACCGACAAGCTCCAGCCCGGCGGCGCGGGCCTGCCCCGGCCGGGCCGGGTGACGGTCCGCTTCGGCGAGCCGATGGAGTTCTCCCGCTACGAGGGCATGGACCGCGACCGCTACGTCCTGCGGGCGGTGACCGACTCGGTGATGGCGGAGGTCATGCGGCTGTCGGGCCAGGAGTACGTGGACATGTACGCCACCAAGGCGAAGGCCGCGTAACCGGCGCGCACAAGCGCGCACGTCCGCACGCGCGCACGCGGACGGACGCGACGCACACGAACGGCGGCGGGTGCCGCGCCTCCTCGGGCGCGGCACCCGCCGCCGTGTCGTTCACGGGCCCCGCGGCCCCGGGCGTCAGTGCTCCACGTTCTCTGCGAGCTTCTGCCCCTTCAGCAGGAACCAGGCCGCCACCGCCGTCGCCAGCAGGACCGCCGCACCGACGCCCGCGGCTATCCGCAGCCCGTCGGTGAACGCCTCCTGGGCCGCCCCGACCAGGGCCTGCGCCTGTCCGGCGGGCAGCGAGCCCGCGGCCTCCACCGCGCCGCCCAGCGATTCGCGGGCCGCCGCCTCGACACCCGCGGGCACTCCCTCGGGCACCGGGAAGCCCCGGTAGACGCCGGTCACCACCGAGCCGAGCAGCGCGATACCGAGCGCCGCGCCGAGTTCGTACGCGGTCTCCGAGACCGCCGAGGCCGAACCCGCCTGCTCCTTGGGGACGCTGGAGAGGATCACGTCGGCGGTGACGGTGAACGAGAAGCCCGCGCCCGCGCCGACCACCAGCAGCGCCGCGCCGAGCAGCGGATAGCCGGTCGACTGGCCGATGACGGTGAGCACGGCCAGGGCGAGGCCGACCGCCGCGAGGCCGCCGGCCACCACGGACCGCACCGAGAAGCGCCGGGCGACGAAGCCCGCGACCAGACCGGTGGCCACCGCGCCGACCGCCGCCGGGAGTTCGGCGAGGCCCGCCTCGAAGGGCTCCCGGCCCTGGACCAGTTGCAGGAACTGGGAGAGGAAGAACACCAGCCCGGAGAGGCCGAAGATGGTCAGCAGGTCGGCCAGGACCGCGCCGGAGAAGCCCCGGTGCCGGAACAGCCGCATGTCGAGCAGGGGCGCCGGCAGCACGAGCTGGCGGCGGACGAAGCCGTACAGCGCGAGGAGGCCGATCAGCGCGGCGGCGCCGGGGACGACGCCGATGCCGTGGCTCGCCGCCTCCTTGATCGCATACACCACGCCGAACATGCCGACCAGGGAGAGGGCGACGCTCGGCACGTCCCAGGGGCCGGGCGCGGGGTTCCTGGACTCCGGGAGGAGCTTCGCGCCGACGACCACCAGGACCGCCATCACGGGCAGGTTGATCAGGAAGACCGAGCCCCACCAGAAGTGCTCCAGCAGGAAGCCGCCGACCACCGGGCCGACCGCCGCGCCGGCGGAGGCCATGGCGCCCCAGATGCCGATGGCGATGCTGCGTTCGCGCGGGTCGTGGAAGAGGTTCCGGATCAGCGCCAGGGTGGAGGGCATCAGCGTCGCACCGGCGACACCGAGCAGGGCCCGGGCCACGATCATCATCTCGGGCGTGGTGGCGTACGCGTTGAGCACGGAGACCGCGCCGAACGCGACCGCGCCGGTCAGCAGGAGCTTCTTGCGTCCGATGCGGTCGCCGAGGCTGCCCATGGAGACCAGGAGTCCGGCGATGACGAAGGAGTAGACGTCGCCGATCCACAGCAACTGGTTGCCGGTGGGCGCCAGGTCCTCGCTGAGGAAGGGGGTGGCGAGGCCCAGGACGGTCGCGTCGACCGCCACCAGGAGGACCGCCAGGACCAGGACCGACAGCGCCAGCCAGCGGCCGGGGCGGTGCAGGGTCTCCGCCTCGGGCCCGGGCCTGAGGGTGCTGCTCATGTCTCCACGCTCCGTCGTGCTCCGCCGAGCATCAGCTCGGCGACCATGTAGGGAAAGTCGTTCTTGGCCACGCGGCCGTCCATCACGGCCCAGGCGCCCGCGCCCACCAGCCCGTACAGCGCCTCGGTGAGCCAGGCCGGGCTGAGGTCGATCCGGAACTCGCCCCGCTCCTGTCCGGCGCGGAAGAAGTCCGCCACCCGGGCGTCGAGGCGCGCCCAGCCCTCGTTGACGCCGTCGCCCTCGAAGAGCTGGTTCTCCGTGTAGAGGAAGGCGAGCAGGTCGGCGGCGGGCTGGGCCTCCGCGATCAGGCGGCGCAGCGCCTCGGTGGCGCTGTCCTCGTCCAGGCGGGCGCGTTCGAGAGCGGCCTCGAACTCCTGGATGCCCAGGGCTTCGAGGGCGCGCACGAGGGCGTCCCGTCCGGCGAAGTGGCGGTGCAGGGTGGCCCGTCCGATGCCCGCGGCCCGGGCGACCTCGTCCATGGTGGCGGTCGCTTTCCGGGACAGCAGGGCGGCGGCGGCGCGTAGCACCTGTTCACGATCCATAGCCATGGGACAACACTAACCCATGTGAGACATGAATGTCTCATTCAGTTCACGGTTGTCCCATTGGGCCGGTCCCGGTTGGGCCCGGTTCCGCTTCGGGCCAGTCCCGGTTGGGCCCGACCCCTGTTCGAGCGGCCCGGTTCAGTGGGTGGCCGACCCCGTCCCTCCGCACGTCCGCATGCTGCACCACCGGCGGCGCCCGCCCTCGTCCGCGAAGAGCCAGCCGCACCCCTCCCCCGGGCAGGCCCGCACCAGGAAGCGTTCCGGGCCCGACAGCAGCCCGGCGGCGTCGAGGGCGACGGCCAGCAGCGGCAGCCGGAGGCCCGCGGCCGGGGCGATCCGCCGGCGCCCGAGTCCGTCGTCGCCCCGGACGAAGACGGACGCCGCCGACGCCTCGTCGACGAGCCGGGCCACGTCGCCGAAGGCTCGGACGTCGTCCGGGCCGGTGAGGCACGCGTACAGCCGCGCACGGAACGCGCGGGCCTCGGCCAGGGCCGCCGCGGCCCGCTCGGGTTCGTCCGCGGCACGCCGCAGCAGCCCGCTGACCTCCCACTCGTCCGCCAGACCGTGGTGCCCGGACCAGACGGCGAGGGTGCGGTAGTGCCGCAGCCACTCCGACGCGGGCGACGGCGGCCCGTTCCAGCCGGCCCGGGTGTTGCAGAACTCCAGCGCGGGCCGGCCGCTGGTGGTCCACGGCAGCCACTCGCCGCCGACGCGTACCGCGTGGACCGGCACGGGCGGCCCGTCCGGGCCCGGATCGCCGCCGCGCACCCGCTCGTGGAGCGCGCGCAGCCGCGTACCCGGCTCGACGCCCAGCTCCTCGGCGAGTTCCTGACGGGCCCTCGCGTACAGCTCCAGGGCGTCGGCGCGGCGGCCGGCGCGGTGCAGGGCGGTCATCAGGGTGCCGACGAGCCGTTCCCGGCCGGGGTGCCGCGCGGCGAGCGGGGCGAGGTCGGCGGCGACCCGGTCGGTGAGCCCCAGCTCCAGGTGCGCGGCCGCGCGCTGCTCGACGGCGGTCAGCCACAACTCGTCCAGCCCGGCGCCCAGTTGCTCGCGCAGCTCGTCACCGGCGGTGTCCGCGAGCAGCGGCCCGCGCCAGAGGCCGAGCGCCTCCTCGTACAGGGCGGCGCGGACGGCCGCGCCCGGCGCGCGGTCGGCCCTGCGGACCAGCCCGGTGAAGGTGTGGGCGTCGACGTGGTGTCCGTCGGCGCGCAGCCGGTAGCCGTCCGCGGCGGTCTCCACGCGGGGCCCGTCGTGCCGCGCGAGCGCCGCGCGGAGACGGCCTATGTAGGTGTGCAGGGTGCCGCGGGCGGAGGGCGGCGGCGTCCCGGGCCACAGCAGGCCGATCAGCCGGCCGGTGCTCAGCGCCCGGTCCGCCTCCAGCAGCAGGACGCCGAGCAGACAGCGCTCCTGACGGCGGTTGGCCACCGGCACGGGGCGTCCCGCACGGCGGGCCTCGAACGGGCCGAGCAGCGTGAACTCCATGGGACGGGGAGGGTAGTGGGTGCCCCCGGCCCCTCCGGCGCCCCCCTTGGTGAGTGGGTGGTGAGCGGCGACGGGCACGCTCGGCACCGCTCCTCCTCCCGTCCTCCCGCTCACCTGGAGTCATCGTGCGCCGAACAGCCCTTGCCCTGGCCACCGTTACGGCCTGTGCCCTCGCCTCCCCGGCCCTGGCGTCCCCGCCGCCTCCGTCCGCCGGCGCCTGGGAGCCCGCGCCCTCGCAGCCGTGGGAGGTCGCCGCGGGCGAGCGCTGCGACGTCGCGGTCCGCGGGGAGCCGCTGGTGGACGAGGTGGTCCGGCGCGTTCTGTCCCGCCACCCGGACGGCTCCCCCAAGGACGTGGCCTACAAGGGCGACCTGGTCGTCCGCGTGACCGCGACCGCCACGGGCGCCTTCCACGACGCCGACGCGAGCGGCTCGGCCCTGGTCCGCTACGGCACCGACGGCTCCCAGTCCTGGTACGTGTCGGGCCCGGTCCTGGTCGGCATCGCCGAGGGCAAGGGCAATCTGCCCCGCGGGCTGTACATCGTGGACGGCGTCTACAGAATGGAGATCAGCTCCGACGGCCACAAGTCCGTGACCATGGCCCACGGTTCCCGCACGGACCTCTGCGCACGCATCGCCGGCGCCCGGCCGTAGCCGCCCCGCCGGACCCGTGGGCCGGCCGCCCGGAGCCGCCCACCACGACGGAGTCCGGGGGACCTCTGTGAAACCACTGCTGCTGATCGACGTCGACGGCCCGCTCAACCCGTACGCGGCCAAAGCCCAGCGCCGCCCCGAGGGCTATGGGACGCACCGGATGCGCCCCACGGGCTGGACGGACGGCAGACCGCTGCGCGTCTGGCTCAACCCCGCGCACGGGCCGGAGCTACTGGCGCTCGCCGAGCACTACGAACTGGTGTGGGGCACCACCTGGAAGGGCGAGGCGAACACCTGGATAGGCCCGCCCCTCGGCCTGCCCCGGCTGCCCTTCGTCGACTGGCCGAAGATGCACGGGCGGGCGCCGGGCGGGACGTTCTGGAAGACGCAGTACATCCTGGAGTACGCCCCGGGACGGCCGTTCGCGTGGGTCGACGACGACATCACGCCGTACGACCACGAGTACGTGGAGCGGCACCATCTGGCGCCCGCGCTCCTGCTGTCCATCGACCCGCGCCGCGGCCTGCTCCGGCCGGACTTCGACCGGCTCGCCGACTGGGCGGCGGAGCTGCGCTGACGGACCGGACCGGCGCGCGCCGGTCCGGTCCGCCGCCCCGCCGTCGTCGTGCCTCGCCCGCGCGCCGTCAGCCCTTGGCGCCGGCCCAGGCGTGCTGTATCACCAGGTCGGCCTTGACCTCGCGGAGCTGGGTGGCGACCGCGGAGGGGGCCGTGCCGCCGCGGCCGGAGCGGGAGGCGAGGGCGCCGGGGACGTTGAGGACCGTGCGGACGTCCGGGGTCAGGTGGGGGGAGATCTTGGCGAACTGCTCGTCGGTGAGCTGGTCCAGCTCGATCCCCCGCGCCTCGCACTCCTTGACGCACTCGCCCGCGACCTCGTGTGCGACGCGGAACGGGACGCCCTGCCTGACGAGCCATTCGGCGATGTCCGTCGCCAGGGAGAAGCCGGCGGGGGCCAGTTCCTCCATGCGCTCCCGGTGGACGGTGAGCGTGGCCATCATGCCGGTGAAGGCGGGGAGCAGGACCTCCAGCGTGTCGCAGGAGTCGAAGACGGGCTCCTTGTCCTCCTGGAGGTCGCGGTTGTACGCGAGCGGTAGCGCCTTCAGCGTGGCGAGCAGCCCGGTGAGGTTGCCGATCAGGCGGCCGGACTTGCCGCGCGCCAGCTCCGCGATGTCCGGGTTCTTCTTCTGCGGCATGATCGACGACCCGGTGGAGAAGGCGTCGTGCAGGGTGACGAAGGAGAACTCCTTCGTGTTCCAGATGATGACCTCCTCCGCGATCCGGGAGAGGTTGACGCCGATCATCGCGGTGACGAAGGCGAACTCGGCGACGAAGTCCCGCGAGGCCGTGCCGTCGATCGAGTTGCCCGCCGAGCCCCGCTCGAAGCCGAGGTCCTTGGCGACGGCCTCCGGGTCGAGCCCGAGGGAGGAGCCGGCGAGGGCGCCGGAGCCGTACGGGGAGACGGCGGTCCGGGTGTCCCACTGCCGCAGCCGCTCCGCGTCCCGGGACAGGGCCTGGACATGGGCGAGGACATGGTGGGCGAAGAGCACCGGCTGCGCGTGCTGGAGGTGGGTGCGGCCCGGCATGGCCGTGTCGGGGTGCGCCTCGGCCAGGCCCACCAGCGCGTCCTGGAGGTCGGCGATCAGACCGCCGATGATCCGGGCGTGGTCGCGCAGGTACATCCGGAAGAGCGTGGCGACCTGGTCGTTCCGGGACCGGCCGGCGCGCAGCTTGCCGCCGAGGTCGGGGCCGAGCCGCTCCAGCAGGCCGCGCTCCAGGGCGGTGTGCACGTCCTCGTCGGCGATGGTGCCGGTGAACGAGCCGTCGGCGACGTCCGCCTCCAGCCGGTCGAGCCCGTCGAGCATGCGGGTCAGCTCGTCCTCGGTGAGCAGGCCCGCCTTGGCGAGGACGCGGGCGTGGGCGCGGGAGCCGGCGATGTCGTACGGCGCGAGCCGCCAGTCGAAGTGGACCGACGCGGACAGCTTCGCCAGCGCCTCGGCGGGGCCGTCGGCGAAGCGGCCGCCCCAGAGCCGGACGTCACCGTTGTTGCTGCTCACAGCTCTTGCTCCTTGGAACGGTTCGGATGTGCGACCGCCTCCCCGCGCGGTGCCGGTGGTGCGGGGAGGCGGTCGGTGGGTACAACGCCGCTACGGCGGGGTCGGGTTACGCGGTTGCGCGGTTGCGTGGGCCGGGCGGTCCGCACCCGGTCCGTCCGCTACGCGAGGTCCCGCTTGGCGGCGATCTTCTGGGAGAGGCCGAAGATCTCGATGAAGCCCTGGGCCTTGGACTGGTCGAAGGTGTCGCCCGAGTCGTAGGTGGCCAGGTTGAAGTCGTACAGCGACTCCTCGGAGCGCCGGCCGGTGACGACGGCCCGGCCGCCGTGCAGGGTCATCCGGATGTCGCCGGAGACGTGCTCGTTGGCCTCGTCGATGAAGCCGTCCAGCGCCCGCTTGAGGGGGGAGAACCACAGGCCGTCGTAGACCAGCTCGCCCCAGCGCTGCTCGACCTGCCGCTTGTACCGGGCGAGTTCCCGCTCGACGGTGACGTTCTCCAGCTCCTGGTGGGCGGTGATCAGCGCGATGGCGCCGGGGGCCTCGTAGACCTCACGGGACTTGATGCCCACGAGCCGGTCCTCGACCATGTCGATCCGGCCGATGCCCTGCGCGCCGGCCCGCTCGTTGAGCTGCTGGATCGCCTGGAGGACGGTGACGGGCTTGCCGTCGATCGCGACCGGGACGCCGGCCTTGAAGGTGATGACGACCTCGTCGGCCTCCCGCTGCTCGGCCGGGTTCGAGGTGTACTCGTAGATGTCCTCGATCGGCCCGTTCCAGATGTCCTCAAGGAAGCCGGTCTCGACGGCCCGTCCGAAGACGTTCTGGTCGATCGAGTACGGGGACTTCTTGGTGGTGGCGATGGGGAGCTGCTTGGCCTCGCAGAAGGCGATGGCCCTGTCCCGGGTCATCGCGTAGTCCCGGACGGGGGCGATGCAGGTGAGCTCGGGCGCGAGCGCGACGATGCCGGCCTCGAAGCGGACCTGGTCGTTGCCCTTGCCGGTGCAGCCGTGGGCGACGGTGGTGGCGCCGTGCTTCTTGGCGGCGGCCACCAGGTGCTTGACGATCGCCGGCCGCGAGAGGGCGGAGACCAGCGGGTAGCGGTCCATGTAGAGGGCGTTGGACTTGATCGCGGGGAGGCAGTACTCCTCGGCGAACTCGTCCTTGGCGTCGGCGACCTCGGCCTCCACGGCACCGCAGGCGAGCGCGCGCTTGCGGATGACGTCCAGGTCCTCGCCGCCCTGGCCGACGTCCACGGCAACGGCGATGACCTCGGCGCCCGTCTCCTCGGCGATCCAGCCGATGGCGACGGAGGTGTCCAGGCCGCCCGAGTAGGCGAGTACGACGCGCTCGGTCACGGGGTTTCTCCTTACGGTGCAAACGCTGATGGGTATAACTATGCGCTTGCCCGTATGTTTTGTCAATCGCCGGGGAAAACCGCTGGTCAGGGGTGCGCCCTCCGGCGTAGCGTCCTGCGGACGAGCGACCGGAGGGGGAGGTCCATGGCGCACACCACGCGGTGGGACGCGGCGGCGGGGGACGCGGCGGTGGAGCGGCTTCTCGCGGGCGAGCCGGCGGAGGCGGTGCTCGACCCCGGGGCCCCGGACTGCTGGACCGCCTTCGACGCGGCGGTCCGGGCGTACGGCCGGCACACGTACGGCGCTGCCGCCCTGGAGGCGCGGGCGCGGCTGCGCGCCGTGCCCGAGACGGCGCTGTGCCATCCGGACGGGCGGGTGCGGGAGGCCGCGCTGGCGGACGGGCCGCGCACGACGGCCTTCTGGCCGCTCGCGGTCGTCCGCTGCACGGACTGGGCGGAGCCCGTGCGCGCCCGGGCCCGGGCGCTGGTCGCGGAGCTGCTGCGCAGCGAGCCGGGGCGCACCCTGCGCCTGCTCACCCCGCTGGTCCTGCGGCTGGCCCGACGGCAGGAGGGCGCCTGGGCGCGCGATCTCGTCCTCTCGGCGCTCACCGCGTCACCGGCCGCCGCGTACCGGCTGCTGGGCCCGGAACGTGACGCCGCGACCCGCCGCCTGGCGGCCCGCGTCCTCACCGCCTCCGGTCTGCCCGACCCTCTTGAACTGGCCCGCCTCGCCTCGACGGAGCCCGACCCGATGGCGGCCCGCCTCTTCGCGGACGGGGCGCTGGCGGGGGCGGAGACGAGGGGCGCGGCCCCGGCGGTGCCGGATGCCGCACAGCCGGTGCCCGGCGCGCCGGGCCGAGTCGTCGGTCCCGGCGACGCGCCCCGTGCCGGCGGCGGCGCGGAAGGCCGGGCAGTCGGTGCGGGTGTCAGCCCGCGCCGTGCCGACCGCGCCGACGCCGTGGATCTGCTGCTCGGTGCGCGGGTGCCCGCCGTGCGGTCCGCAGGGGTGACGGCCCTGCGCCGGGCGGAGCGAGGCGGGGAGGCCGTGGCGTACCTCGCGGACCGTTCGGGGCTGGTGCGGGCCTGCGCCCGCTGGGTGGTCGCGCAGGGCGGCGGCGACGCCCGCGCCCGCACGCTCGCGCTCTGCGCGGACCCCGCCGCGCACCCGTGGGCACTGGTCGGACTCGCCGAGTGCGGGCGGCGGGAGGACGCGCCGCTGCTGCGGGCACTGCTCGCCCACCCGGACGCGGCGGTCCGCGCCCGGGCCGTCGCGGGGCTGCGGCTGCTGGAGTCCGTGCGGGTGGCGGACGTCCTGCCGCTGCTGGACGACACCGGGCCGGGCGTCGCGCGGGAGGCGGTCCGCGCCCTGCTGCCGTACGCGGGCGCGCTGCCCGGGGAGCGGCTGCTCGGGCGGCTCGACCCGCGCCGGCCCGCTCCCCTGCGCCGCGCCGCCTTCCGGTTGCTGCGGGCGCGCGGCGGGCTCTGCGAGCTGCGGGCGGCCGTGGCCGTCCTCGACGACCCGGACACGCGGCTGCGCCGCTGCGGCGAGGCCGCCGTGCAGGGGCGGCGCTGGCTGGACGAGGTGCCGCGCCGGTCACCCGAGGTGGACGCGCTGGTGCGCCGCACCGGGCATCTGTTCAGCGACTACGTGATGGCCGTGATGCGCGACCGGCTGGGGCTGCCCCGGATCACCACCGACCCCACAGGCGGATAATCCGAGCATGGGGAAAACGTACGAACATATCGAGGGCCGGATCCGTGACTTCATCGAGCGGCAGCCGGTGTTCTTCACCGGCACCGCACCGCTGACCGGCGACGGGCATGTCAACGTCTCGCCGAAAGGGCGGGCCGGGACGCTGGTGGTCGTGGACGAGACGACCCTCGCCTATCTGGACTTCGGCGGCAGCAGCGCCGAGACCGTCGCCCATCTCCGCGAGCCCGGCAACGGCCGGATCACGCTGATGTGGTGCGCCTTCTCCGGGCCGCCGAAGATCCTCCGGGTGCACGGCCGCGGGGAGGCGATCTTCCGGGACGACCCGCGCTGGCCCGAGTGGATCGCCCGGTTCACCGGCGTGGACGGCCCCTCGGCACGCGCGATCGTCGTGGTGCGCGCGGTCCGGGTCAGCGACTCGTGCGGCTTCGCGGTCCCGTTCCTGGACTACCGGGAGGAACGCACCCAGCACGCCGAGCACTTCGCACGGAAGACGGACGAGGAGTTCGCCGCGTACTGCGAGAAGAAGGAGCACATCGGGGTGAGCCTGGACGGCCTCCCGGCACTCCCCCTGCCCCTGCCGCCCCGCACGGCCTGAGACGGCCCGAGGGCGTGAAGACGTCACGGAGCGGGCCCGGGGCGCCTCAGTCGGCTTCCCGGGCCCGCTCCGTGACAGCGGCTCAGCGGCGGTTCAGCGGTCGTTCTGGGCCAGCCGCAGCATGTGGTCCGCGAGGGCCTGCCCGCCCGCCGGGTCGCGGCTGATCAGCATCAGGGTGTCGTCCCCCGCGATCGTGCCCAGCACGTCGTGGAGTTCGGCCTGGTCGATGGCCGAGGCCAGGAACTGGGCCGCGCCCGGCGGGGTCCGCAGCACCACCAGGTTCGCCGACGCCTCCGCCGAGATGAGGAGTTCGCCGGAGAGCCTGCGCATCCGCTCCTCCTTGGCGGACTCCCCCAGCGGGGCCTGCGGGGTGCGGAAGCCGCCCTCGCTGGGCACCGCGTAGATCAGCTCGCCGCCGGTGTTGCGGATCTTCACCGCGCCCAGCTCGTCCAGGTCCCGGGAGAGCGTCGCCTGGGTGACGCTCAGTCCGTTGTCCGCGAGGAGCTTCGCCAACTGGCTCTGGGAGCGCACCGGCTGCCGGTTCAGGATGTCCACGATCCGGCGGTGGCGGGCCGTGCGGGTCTGCGGGACGGCGGGCCCGGCATGCTCGGTTTCCTGGCCCTCGGTCATCGTCGTCTCACTCTTCGGCTCGTCCTTCACCGTCGCTGGCGTCGAGGATGCCGGGCAGCGCCCCGAGGAACGCGTCCACCTCCGCGTCACCGATGATCAGCGGCGGCATCAGCCGCACCACATCGGGGACGGGGGCGTTCACCAGGAAACCGGCACCCCGGGCCGCCTGCTGCACCCGTGGTGCGTGCGGCCCGGTGAGCACGATACCCAGCAGCAGGCCACTGCCACGGACATGGGAGACCAGCGGGTGCCCCAGTGCCTCGATCCCGTCGCGCAGCTTCTCGCCGAGGCGCTTGACCTGGTCGAGCAGCCCGTCGGCGGCGAGGGTGTCGAGCACGGCGAGCCCGGCGGCGCAGGAGACCGGGTTCCCGCCGAAGGTGGAGCCGTGGTGGCCGGGCTTCAGCAGGTCCGCCGCCGGGCCGAAGACCACGGTCGCGCCGATCGGCAGCCCGCCGCCGAGGCCCTTGGCGAGGGTCACCACGTCCGGCTCCACGCCCTGGTGGGCCTGGTACTCGAACCAGTGGCCGGTCCGGCCGATACCGGTCTGCACCTCGTCCAGCACCAGCAGGGTGCCCGTGGCCCGGGTGATCTCCCGGGCCGCCTCCAGATAGCCCTTCGGCGGCACGACGACGCCGTTCTCCCCCTGGATCGGCTCGATCACCACGAGCGCGGTCTCCTCGGTGACCGCCGCGCGCAGCGCCTCCGCGTCCCCGTACGGGACATGGGTGACGTCTCCCGGCAGCGGCAGGAAGGGCTCCCGCTTCCCCGGCTGGCCGTTCAGCGCGAGGGCGCCCATGGTCCGGCCGTGGAAGCCGCCGGTGGTGGCGACCATGTGCGGGCGGCCGGTCAGCCGGCCGAGCTTGAACGCGGCCTCGTTGGCCTCCGCGCCCGAGTTGGAGAAGTACACGCGCCCGGGGCGGCCGAAGAGCTGGATCAGCCGCTCGGCGAGGGCGACCGGCGGCTCGGCCGCGTAGAGGTTGGAGACATGCCCGAGGGAGGCGATCTGCCGGGAGACGGCCGCCACGACCGCCGGGTGGGCGTGGCCGAGGGCGTTGACGGCGATCCCGCCGACGAAGTCGGTGTAGCGGGTGCCGTCCTCGTCCCATACGTGGGCGCCCTCGCCGCGCACCAGGGCGAGGCCGGGGGTGCCGTAGTTGTCGGCCATCACACCCTGCCACCGCCCGGTCAGCGACGCCGTGGGGGACGCCGTGGGCGCGGGCTGCGGGGCGGGCTGCTGCGGGTTCGGGTGCGGGTCCTGGCTCACGGTTCCCCCTGTCCGTCGGGCACGACCATGGTGCCGATGCCCTCGTCGGTGAAGATCTCCAGCAGGATGGAGTGCTGGACCCGCCCGTCGATGACGCGGGCGGTGGTGACGCCGTTGCGGACGGCGTGCAGGCAGCCCTCCATCTTGGGGACCATGCCGCTGGACAGCTCGGGCAGCAGCTTCTCCAGCTCGGTGGCGGTGAGGCGGCTGATGACCTCGTCGCTGTGCGGCCAGTCCTCGTAGAGGCCCTCGACGTCGGTGAGGACCATCAGCGTTTCGGCGCCCAGCGCAGCAGCGAGTGCCGCAGCCGCCGTATCAGCATTGACGTTGTAGACATGTCCGTCGTCCTGGGAGCGGGCGATCGAGGAGACGACCGGGATGCGGCCGTCCGCGAGCAGCGCCTCCACGGCGCCGGTGTCGATCTCGGTGATCTCGCCGACCCGGCCGATGTCGACCAGTTCGCCGTCGATGCGCGGCTGGTGGCGGGTGGCGGTGATGGTGCGGGCGTCCTCGCCGGTGAGGCCGACGGCGAGCGGGCCGTGCTGGTTGAGCAGGCCGACGAGTTCGCGCTGGACCTGCCCGGCGAGGACCATCCGGACCACGTCCATGGCCTCGGGGGTGGTGACCCGCAGCCCGGCCCGGAACTCGCTGACCAGGCCGTGCCGGTCGAGGGCGGCGGAGATCTGCGGCCCGCCGCCGTGCACCACGACAGGCTTGAGGCCGGCGTGGCGCAGGAAGACGACGTCCTGGGCGAAGGCCGCCTTCAGCTCCTCGTCGACCATGGCGTTGCCGCCGAACTTGATGACGACGGTCCTGCCGTGGTGGCGGGTCAGCCAGGGCAGCGCCTCGATGAGGGTCTGCGCCTTCGGGAGGGCGGTGTGCTTCCGCGTGGCGCCGGTCATGAGCTGTACGCGCTGTTCTCGTGGACGTAGTCGGCGGTGAGGTCGTTGGCCCAGATGACGGCGGACTCCTCGCCCGCGGCCAGGTCTGCGGTGACGGTGACCTCCCGGTAGCGCATGTCGACCAGGTCCCGGTCCTCGCCGACGGAGCCGTTCCGGCACACCCACACACCGTTGATGGCGACGTTCAGCCGGTCGGGTTCGAAGGCGGCGGAGGTGGTGCCGATCGCGGAGAGGACCCGGCCCCAGTTGGGGTCCTCGCCGTGGATGGCGCACTTGAGGAGGTTGTTCCGGGCGATGGAGCGGCCGACCTCGACCGCGTCCTCCTCGGTGGCCGCATTCACGACCTCGATCCGGATGTCCTTGGAGGCGCCCTCGGCGTCGCCGATCAGCTGGCGCGCGAGGTCCTCGCAGACCGCACGCACGGCGTCGGCGAACTCGGCGTAGCCGGGGGCCTTTCCGCTGGCGCCGGAGGCGAGGAGGAGCACGGTGTCGTTGGTGGACATGCAGCCGTCCGAGTCGACCCGGTCGAAGGTGAGCCGGGTGGCGTCCCGCAGGGCCTTGTCGAGGGTGGCGGCGTCGGTGTCCGCGTCGGTGGTGAGGACGACGAGCATGGTGGCGAGGCCGGGGGCGAGCATGCCCGCGCCCTTGGCCATGCCGCCGACCGTCCAGCCGTCACCCCGCGCCACGGCGGTCTTGTGCACGGTGTCGGTGGTCTTGATCGCGATGGCGGCCTTCTCGCCGCCGTGCTCGGAGAGCTGCGCCGCGGCCTGCTCGACGCCGGGCAGCAGCTTGTCCATGGGGAGCAGGACGCCGATCAGCCCGGTGGAGGCGACGGCGATCTCGCCCGCGCCGGTGCCCAGCACCTCGGCCGCCTTCTCGGCGGTGGCGTGGGTGTCCTGGAAGCCCTTCGGCCCGGTGCAGGCGTTGGCGCCGCCGGAGTTGAGGACGACGGCGGTCAGCTCGCCGTCCGCCAGGACCTGCTGGGACCACAGGACGGGGGCGGCCTTGACGCGGTTGGAGGTGAAGACGCCCGCGGCCGCGCGGCGGGGACCGTTGTTGACCACGAGGGCCAGGTCCGGGTTGCCGTTCGCCTTGATTCCCGCGGCGATGCCCGCCGCCGTGAATCCCTGTGCCGCTGTCACGCTCACGGGGCCACTCCCATCGTGGAAAGTCCGGTGCTCTCGGGAAGTCCGAGGGCGATGTTCATGCTCTGCACCGCGCCGCCGGCGGTGCCCTTGGTGAGGTTGTCGATCGCGCTGATCGCGATGAGGCGGCCCGCGGCCGGGTCCAGGGCGACCTGGACCTGCGCGGCGTTCGACCCGTACACGGAGGCGGTCGCGGGCCACTGCCCCTCGGGGAGCAGGCGCACGAACTCCTCGTCCGCGTACGCCTTCTCGTAGGCCGCCCGCACCTCCTCGGCGCCGACGCCCGACTTCGCCTTCGCGGAGCAGGTGGCGAGGATGCCGCGGGGCATGGGCGCGAGGGTCGGCGTGAAGGAGACGGTGACCCGCTCCCCCGCGACCGCGCTGAGGTTCTGGATCATCTCGGGGGTGTGCCGGTGGCCGCCGCCGACGCCGTAGGGGGTCATGGAGCCCATGACCTCGGAGCCGAGCAGATGCGCCTTGGGCGCCTTGCCGGCCCCGGAGGTGCCGGAGGCGGCGGTGATCACGGCCTCCGGCTCGACCAGGCCCGCCGCGTACGCGGGGAACAGGGCGAGGGAGACGGCCGTGGGGTAGCAGCCGGGCACCGCGATGCGCCTGGACCCCTCCAGCGCGGCGCGGGCGCCCGGCAGTTCGGGGAGGCCGTAGGGCCAGGTCCCGGCGTGCGGGGAGCCGTAGAACGCCTCCCAGTCGGCGGCGTCCCTCAGCCGGAAGTCGGCGCCCATGTCGATCACGAGCACCTCCTCGCCGAGCTGCTCGGCGACGGCGGCGGACTGGCCGTGCGGCAACGCCAGGAAGACCACGTCGTGCCCGGCCAGCGCCTCGGCCGTGGTCGCCTCCAGCACCCGCCCGGCCAGCGCCGGCAGGTGCGGCTGGAGCGCCCCGAGCGCCTGGCCCGCGTTGCTGTTGCCGGTGAGGGCGCCGATCTCCACGCCGGGGTGCGCGAGGAGCAGACGGAGGACTTCCCCGCCCGCGTATCCGCTCGCTCCGGCGACTGCCGCTCGTACTGCCATCGGACCCTCCTCGTCGATGGCATGACTATACGCAGGTGCGCAGGTTTATGCAATCGTTTCAAGGGTGGTCCGGGGCCGGTCCCGCCCCCGGTCACCGCGGGCGAGCCCCCGTAGACTCCGGCGATGATCGAGATCCTCGACAACCCGGACCTCCTGGCCCGGCCCACCCTCGACCTCGCCGGTGTCCGGGTGAACGGCATCGCCCTGGGCGCGCCGGCCGCCACCGTGCCGCGGCAGCGGGTCGTGGGCGGCATGTCCGCCGCCGTCGCCCGGTACCGCGGCGGGACGGGCATCGAGAGCGAGTACATCGACGCCGAGGGGCGGAGCCTGACACTGGACGAGGTCGTCGAGGACGTCGTCGGGTCGGACGGGTTCCTCTACGGCGCCGACAAGGTCAACTACAAGGTGCGCGCCGGAGCCGTGGTCGGCTTCGCCATCAGCGGCCCGCATCTGTCCCACTTCGCGCGGCTGAGTTCGTACGAGGAGTTCCTGACCGTGTTCGGCCGGCCGGACCGGGTGGACCGGAACGAGTCGTACGGGGAGCTCATGAGCTACGAGACCTACTACTGGGGCGCGCGCAAGCATGTGACCTGGGACGTCTGGGAGGACCGGGTGAGCTTCATCAACCTGGGCGACTTCGAGGGCAACAGCGGCCCCTGACGGACGGGCCCCGGCGGAGGCGGCACCCGGCCGCCGGGTACGGCGGCCCCGGGCTCGGGGCCGCCGCACCCGGCCCTCACGGGGTTCAGGCCGCCGCGTCCCGCGTTCCCGCCGCGTGGGCCAGGGCCGACGGGGTGAGGCGGCCCACGATGGCCGGGGCCTCCTGGACCAGGGCCTCGTCCGCGAGGGCGGCCACCATGAAGAGGGCGAAGTCGGTGCGGCGGGTGCGGTTGCTCGCGAGGACGGGGTCGCCCACATGCCGGCTCCACACCGGCAGCCCCTGGGCCTCCCCCTCCTCCAGGTCGCTCCCCCGGACGACGGTCCACCGCCGGCCGCTGGCGAAGACCCGGCGGCACGCCTCCACCTGGTCGCGCAGGTCGGCGATCCGGGCCAGCCGGGCCAGCGGCCCGAAGACCGCCACGAAGGCGCGCAGCCGGCGCGTGTACACGTCCTTCCCGTCGCGGGTGATGTGCCAGCCGCAGGAGAACACCAGGCGGGCGTCCGGCCGCGCGTGGTCGAGCACGGCCTGCGCGGTGCCCGTGGCGTACCCGTGCACCCCCCAGGGGACGAGCACGGTGAGCACCCCGTCGCAGCCCTCCACCGCCCGCGCGATCACCGCGGGGTCGTCGGTCACCCCCGGGACCACCCGGATGCGCCCGGCGAACTCACCGAGCTTGCCGGCGCTCTGCTCCCGGCAGACCCCGACGACCTCGTAGCCGCGGTCCAGGGCGTGCCGGACCATATGGCGCCCGAGCTTCCCGGAGGCGCCGACGACGCACACCCGCCTCCCCGCGCCCTCACCCGGCCCCTCGCCCGCTGCCTGGTTCCGTTCCATGCCGCCTCCCTCACCCCGAGCCAACCTTACAACGTAAGGATGTGGCTTACGTCGTAAGGTTGTCAATCGCAGGCACGGCGGACACCGGACAGACGCCGTGCGGAGACCAGGGAGGACCCGTGGCCGAGGAGCAGGCCCGGACAGCGGCGCCCCGCCGCCGGACGCTCAGCAGGGAGGCGGTGCTCCGCGCCGCCGTGGAGCTGGCGGACGAGGCGGGCGGCCGGGGAACGCCGACGATGCGCGCGCTCGCGGAGCGGCTGGGGGTGGAGGCCATGTCCCTCTACCACCACGTCCGCAACAAGGAGGCCCTTCTCGACGGCATGGTCGACCTGGTCTTCGGCGAGATCGAGCTGCCGCCGCCGGACGGCGAGTGGCGCGACGCGCTGCGGCTGCGGTCGGTCTCGGCGCGCGAGGTGCTGATCCGGCACCGCTGGGCGATCGGCCTGATGGACTCCCGGCGCAACCCGGGCCCCGCCACGCTCCGGCACCACGACGCGGTCCTCGGCCGCCTCCGGACGGGCGGCTTCTCGGTCGCGGGCGCGGCCCACGCGTTCTCGGTCCTGGACAGCTATGTGTACGGGTTCGCCCTCCAGGAGCTGAGCCTGCCGTTCGACGCCTCCGGCGACGCCGGCGAACTCGCCGAACTGGCCGCCTCGATCACGGCGGACCTGCCCCCGGACGCCTTCCCGCACCTCACGGAGCTGATCACCGAGCACGCCCTGAAGCCGGACTACGCGTACGCGGACGAGTTCACCGTCGGCCTGGACCTGGTCCTCGACGGGCTGGCGGAACGGCGGTCCGCCTGGCCGTAGGAGGCGTCCGGCGGATCTCGGCCACCCGTCGGCTCAGAAAGTGTTGGGTAAGCCGTTGATCACTCGTGGTTGAGGTCTTCGGTGAGGCGTCGGGCTGCTTCGGTCTCGATGGGGCCGTGCGGCTCGATGT